>NZ_VRUV01000078.1:0-13200 GCF_008039455.1 Methylobacterium sp. WL116 | reverse complement strand
GCGCTGCGACGAGGTGGACGCGGCGGCCGGCCGCGCGCACCAGCTTCGTCGCCCCCGCGTCCTCGGCGATCTCGGCGGCCAGCGCCCGGATGCCGCCCTGCGCCTCGAGGAACGGGCGATGCCAGAGCATGCTCTTGCCCTGCGCGAAGCCGAGCCCCACCGCCTCGCCGGCATATTGCCAGCGCGCCTGAAGGGTGTTGAGGAAGGCGCACTCGACCGCGGCCCAGATCCCGTCCGGCCGCGCGCCGATCGGCGTCGAGCAGACGAGGCCGGTGTCGGCGCGCCACGCCGCCTGCATCCGCTGCAGGTAGTCCGCCGGCATCAGCACGTTCGAGTCGGCGATGACGATCCAATCGTGTCGCGCCGCCTCCCAGCCCCGCACGCAGTTGTTGAGCTTCGGGTTGTCGCTGATGCGCTCGTCGCCGATCAGGATGCGGGCCGGAACCTGCGGATGTGCCGCGACCAGGCGGCGGACCAGCGGCAGCACCGGATCGGCGGCATCGGCGACGCAGAACAGGATCTCGTAGGCCGGGTGGTCGAGCGCGAAGCCGCGGGCGAGGGTCTCTTCGCTGAAGGTCTCGAGGCCGCAGACCGGGCGCACCAGGGAGATCGGTGCGCCGGCGGGGAACGTGGTCTCGCCGGGCGAACGGCCGATCCGCCGACCCGCCACGATCAGGCTCGCGAGGTGGACGATCGTCAGGAGCGCGCACGGCGCGAGGGCGAGCGCGGTGCCGTCGAGGGCCGGTAAGGTGCTGGCGAGACCCATGCGGCACGCATCTCCGAACCGGCCTGTCCCGCGGCGTGCGGCCGCGCCGGCGGACTGCCCCTAACAGGGTGCGCATTTCAGCCGTATGACAGCCTCGGGCGCACCCAGGGGAGCGAAGCTTTGGCCGAAGGCGGAACCGTCGCGATCCTCGGAGCCGGCATGGCGGGCGGCGCCGCCGCCCAACGCCTCGCCCAAGCCGGCATCGCCGTCCGCATCTTCGACAAGGGCCGCGGCATCGGCGGGCGCATGGCGACGCGGCGCACCGGGACGGGCCAGCGCTTCGACCACGGCGCGCAGTTCTTCCGCGCCAAGGGCGACGCGTTCCGCGCGCAGTGCGCAACCTGGATCGCGTCCGGCGTTGCTGCGCCCTGGGGCGAGGACGGCCGCACCGTCGGCCTGCCCGGCATGCCGGCGCCGGTCCGGGCCCTGCTCGACGGCTTTCCGGTCTCGCTCGAGACCACGATCATCCGCATCGCGCGCTCGGAGGCCGGCTGGATGCTGACGGATGCGGACGGCGTCGCCAGCGGTCCGTTCGCCGCCGTCGGCCTGACCTTTCCGGCGCCGCAGGTCGTGGCGTTGATTGCGGCGAGCGGTCTCGTCCTGCCCGGGCCGGAGCGGGCGACCTACGCGCCGTGCTGGTCGCTGCTCCTCGACCTCGACGAGCACCCCGGCTTCTCGAAGGCGCATCTGGCGTTCGCGGACGGTCCGATCGCGCTGATCGTGCGCGAGGAGACCAAGCCCGGACGCGCGGCCGGTCACGCCCTGGTGGCGCATGCCGCGCCGGACTGGTCCCGCACGCATCTGGAGGATCCGCGCGAGGCGGTCCGGGCCGCGCTGATCGGCGCGCTCGAAGCCCGTCTTGGCCGGGCGGTCCGCCCGGCCTACGCCGCCGTCCATCGCTGGCGCTACGCCATGGTCGAGACGGCGCTCGGCGAGCCCTGCCTCTATGATCCGGCGCAGCGGCTGGGCGCGGCCGGCGATTGGTGCCTCGGCCCGCGGATCGAGGCGGCCTTCGACAGCGGCCGGGCGCTGGGCGAGCGCATCGTCGCGGACCTGAAGGGCGCGCGGTGATCCCGCCGATCGTGTTCCACCCGGCCTACGAGGCGAGCCTGCCGGCCGGGCACCGGTTCCCGATGCGCAAGTACGGACGGCTCGCCGAAGTCCTGACGGAGCGCGGGCTGGCGCCGCGCGGGTTCGTGACGCCGGAGCCGGCCTCGCCCGAGCTGCTGCGGTTCGCCCACGATGCGGCTTACGTCGAGGCCGTCCTCGCTCTTTCGGTCCCGCGGGCGATCGAGCGGGCGATCGGCCTGCCGGTGGACGCGAGCGTTGTCCGCCGCTCGCGCGCTTCGGTCGGCGGCACGCTGCTCGCGGCGCGCCTCGCCCTCGCGCAGGGTCTCGCCGGAAGCGCCGCAGGCGGGAGCCATCATGCCCGGCGCGAGCAGGGGGCGGGGTTCTGCGTCTTCAACGACGTCGCGGTCGTCGCCCGCGCCCTGCAGGCCGAGGGTGCGATCCGGCGGGCGCTCGTGGTCGATTGCGACGTGCACCAGGGCGACGGCACCGCCGACTGCCTCGCGCGCTCGCCGGACCTCTTCACCCTCTCGATCCACTGCGAGAAGAACTACCCGACCGCCAAGATCGCCGGCGACCTCGACATCGGCCTGCCCGACGGGCTCGACGATGCCGGCTACCTCGCCGTGCTCGATGCGCGGCTTCCGCCCCTCCTCGACGCGCTGGCGCCCGACCTCGTGTTCTACAATGCCGGCGTCGACCCGCATCGCGACGACCGCCTCGGCCGGCTCGCGCTCAGCGACGACGGGCTGCTTGCCCGCGACCGCTTCGTCGTCGGGCAGGCGCGCGCCCGCGGCATCCCGCTCGTCGCGGTGATCGGCGGCGGCTACACGCACGATGTCGACGCGCTCGCGGGCCGCCACGCCCTGGTGTTCCAGGCGCTGGCGGCCAACGCCCTCTACTGATCCGCGGGCAGCGCCCGCGCCTGGGTCTCGAGGGCGTCGAACAGGCAATTCAGCGCCGCGCCGTCGAGGCGGTGGAAGTCGAGCGAGCGGCTCAGCATCAGGCCGAGGATCGAGAAGGTCAGCGCCGCACCCTGGCCCGCGCGCCCCTCGATCGCGCCCATCGCCGCGAGCTGCTCGGCCAGGAAGTCGGAGAAGGCCGCCACGGCCTCGGGGTTGTCGGCCGACGCGATCAGCAGGGCATCCGGAAACCCGCATTCCTCGGCGTACATCTCGCGGGCATGGGCGATCACCGCCAGCGGCAGCGCGGCGGGCCCTCGCGGGCCGGCGGCGAGGCAGGCGGCGATGCCGGCGCGAAGCCGGCCGACCTTGCGGACCGCCAGCGCGGTCACGAGCGCATCCTTCGAGGCGTAGTGGTGCAGCACGCCGCCCTTGCTCAGCCCGGCTTCCACCGCGACGGCGTCGATCGTCAGCGTGCGGCTGCCGGAGCGCCGCAGCAGGGCTTCGGCCGCGTCGAGGATCACCTCGGCCCGATCCTGTCGCCGGCTACGCGTCTTCGCCGTCCCGTCGTCCATCGACACCACCCGTAAAAACCGTCTGGACGGTCGGTAGGATAGCGGATAAGTTCCGGCCGCGATAGATCGAGTCGAGACCATGCACGCCGTGAACCGAGGTTTTTCCATCGTCCTCGCGTCGACGATGCTGGCGGCGACCGCCGTCCGTGCCGATCCGGTGCCGCTGATGGCGCAGACCCTGGTGCGCACGGTGATCGCGGCGGAAAGCCCGATCGCCGGCGACGTCGTCTTCACCGGCGACGTCCAGGCGCAGGGGCAGACCAGCGTCTCGTTCCGCACCGCCGGCAAGATCGAGACCCGCCTCGTCGAGGTCGGCGACCATGTCGCGGCCGATCAGGTCCTGGCCCGGCTCGACCCGCGCGAGCAACGCTCGAACCTCGCCAACGCGCAGGCGGCGCTCGCCTCGGCCGAGGCGCTGTCGACCCAGGCCAAGCTCGGGTTCAAGCGCCAGGAAGCGCTGATGGCGAGCGGCTACACCACGCGGCCCTCCTACGACAACGCCGAGCAGCAGCTGCGCACGACCCAGGCCGCGGTCGATTCGGCCAAGGCGGCCCTCGGCACGGCGCAGGAGCAGCTGTCCTACACCGAGCTGAGGTCGGGCGTGGCCGGCATCGTGCTCAACCGCTCCCTGGAGACCGGGCAGGTGGTGCAGGCCGGTCAGTCGGTGCTGACGCTGGCGCAGGACGGGCCGCGCGATGCGGTCTTCAACGTCTACGAGGCCTTGCTGGCGTCCCCTCCGCAATCCGGCACCGTCGACGTGACGCTCCAGGGCGACCCGTCGGTGACCGCCGTCGGCAGCGTCCGCGAGATTTCGCCCAGCGTCGATCCGGCCTCCGGCACCGTCCGCGTCAAGGTCGGCCTCAAGCAGACGCCGCCCGCGATGACCCTCGGCGCGGTGGTGATCGGCCGTGGCCGGTTCCAGAGCCACGCGGCGATCGTGCTGCCATGGTCGGCGCTCTACCGCTGGGAGGACAAGCCCGCGGTCTGGGTACGCGATCCCGCCGGCGGCACGGTGGCGCCCCGCATCGTGACGATCGACCGCTACGGCCCCGACAGCATCGCGCTGTCGAGCGGGGTCGCGTCGGGCGAGGAGGTCGTCATCGCCGGCATCCAGTTCCTTCGGCCCGGCCAGGCCGTGACGGTGGCCGAGCAGGTCGCGACGGGAGCGGCGAAGTGATGGTGTTCGAGCGTTTCTTTGCCGCCGCCTTTCCTTCCTCCTCCCGCGCAGGGGGGGGAGGGGGGCGGTTTCGGGCCCCTTCCATCCTCGTCGGAACGTCGCTGCTCGCGCTCGCCGCCTGCAAGCCCGCCGAGGAGGCGAAGGCGCCGCCGGTGCGGCCGGTCCTGTACGCCGTCGCCAAGCCGATCGCGTCGGTGCGGTTCGGGCCGTTCGCCGGCACGGTCGAGCCGCGCTACCAGTCGCAGCTCGGGTTCCAGATCGCCGGCCGGGTGGTCGCGCGCGACGTCACCGTCGGCGACCTCCTGAAGAAGGGGCAGCGGCTCGCCGCCCTCGACACCGTGGTGCCGCGCTTCGCGATGACCCGTGCCGAGGCCGACGTGGCGGATGCCAAGGCGCAATCCGAGAACGCCGCCGCCACCGAGGCGCGGACCCGGCGCCTGATGGAAGGCGGCAACGTCACCCAGGCGCAGCTCGACAGCACCGTCGCCAACCGCGACACCGCGCAGGCGCGGCTGACCCAGGCGCAGGCGAGCCTGGAAAAGGCCCGCGACCAGATGGGCTACACCGAGCTCCATGCCGACTTCGACGGCGTCGTCACGCAGCGCAACGCCGAGATCGGGCAGGACCTCACCGCCGGGCAGACGGTGGTGACCGTGGCGCGGCCCGAGGTGCGCGAGGCGGTGGTCGACATCCCCGACGACCTCGTCGCGGCCATGCCGAAGGACGGCCGCTTCACCGTGGCGCTGCAGAGCGCCCCCGAGATCACCGCCGTCGGCACCGTCCGCGAGACCGCGCCCTTCGCCGATGCGAGCACCCGCACTCGGCGTATCCGGATGTCGCTCGACAACCCGCCGCGCGCGTTCCGGCTCGGGGCGACGATCACCGTGTCGCTGGTGCGCAGGATCGCGCCGCGCTTCGTGCTGCCCGCCACCGCCATCCTCGGCGCCGACGGGCGCGATTCCGTGTGGATCGTCAACGCCGCCGGCGACGCGGCGAAGCGGTCCCCGGTCACGGTCTCGGACCGGAAGGGCGACTATGTCGGCGTCGCGAGCGGGCTGGTGGCGGGCGACCGCGTCGTCGTCGCCGGCGTCCACTCCCTCGCCGACGGCCAGACGATCCGCCTCGCGGATGCGCCCATCGTCGTTCCCGGCACGCAGGACTTCTGATCGTGGGTAGCTTCAACGCATCGGAATGGGCGCTCTCGCACCGCTCCTTCGTGTGGTTCCTCATGGCGATCTGCCTCGTGGCCGGCACGCTCGCCTATCGCGGGCTCGGCCGCGAGGAGGACCCGCCCTTCGCGATCAAGACGATGGTGGTTCAGGCGGTATGGCCGGGCGCTACCATCGGCGACACGCTCGAGCAGGTCACCGACCGGATCGAGAAGGAGCTGCAGCAGGTCGCGACCCTGGACTACGTCCGCAGCTACACCACGCCGGGCAACGCGACGGTGTTCGTGCAGCTGCGCGACACCACGAAGGCGTCCGAGATCCAGCCGTCGTTCTACCAGGTCCGCAAGCGCCTCGGCGACATCCAGGGCACCTTCCCGCAGGGGATGCAGGGGCCGTTCTTCAACGACGAGTTCGGCGACGTCTACGGCAACGTCTACGGCTTCACCGCCGACGGCCTGAGCCACCGCCAGCTGCGCGACTACGTCGAGGGCGTGCGCACCGAGATCCTGAAGGTGCCCAACATCGGCAAGACGCTGCTGCTCGGCACGCAGAAGGAGACGATCTTCCTCGACTTCTCGACGCGCAAGCTCGCCGGCTACGGCATCGACATCCAGTCGCTGATCAAGACGCTGCAGAGCCAGAACGCGATCTCGCCCTCGGGCGTCGTCCAGGCCGGGCCGGAGCGGGTCTCGGTGCGGGTGAGCGGGCAGTTCTCGTCCGAGACCTCGCTGGAGACCATCAACCTGCGGGTCAACGACCGCTTCTTCCGCCTGTCGGACGTCGCCGAGATCAGCCGCGGCTACGAGGACCCGCCGGCCGCCCTGTTCCGCGTCGACGGCAAGCCGGCGATCGGGCTGGCGATCGCCATGCGGCCGAACGCCAACCTGCTGCATTTCGGCGAGGACCTGAAGGCGCGCATGCGCCTGATCGAGGCGAAGCTGCCGATCGGCGTCGGCATCCACCTCGTCTCGGACCAGCCGCGGATCGTCGAGGAGGCGGTCGGCGGCTTCACCCAGGCGCTTCTCGAGGCGGTGGTGATCGTGCTTGCGGTGAGCTTCCTCAGCCTCGGCATCCGCGCCGGCCTCGTGGTCTCGATCTCGATCCCGCTGGTGCTCGCCATCGTCTTCGTCGTGATGCAGATCATGGGCGTCACCCTGCAGCGCATCTCGCTCGGTGCGCTGATCATCGCGCTGGGCCTGCTCGTCGACGACGCGATGATCACCGTCGAGATGATGGTCGCGCGGCTCGAGCTCGGCGATTCGCTGAAGAAGGCCGCGACCTTCGCCTACACCTCGACCGCCTTCCCAATGCTGACCGGCACCCTGGTGACGGTGGCCGGCTTCCTGCCGATCGGCTTCAACGGCTCGTCGGCCGGCGAGTACACCTACTCGCTGTTCGTGGTGATCGCCGCCTCGCTCCTGGTCTCGTGGGTGGTGGCCGTGCTGTTCGCGCCGCTGATCGGCGTGACGCTGCTGCCGAAGACCATGAAGAAGCACAGCCACGAGCCCGGCCGGATGGGGCGGCTGTTCCTGCGCGCGCTCGTCGCCGCGATGCGCTTCCGCTGGCTCACCGTCGCGGGCTGCGTCGCGCTGCTCGGCCTGTCGATGTACGGCATGACCTTCGTGCAGCAGCAGTTCTTCCCGGCCTCCGACCGCACCGAGATCCTGGTGGACTTCACCCTGCCGCAGAACGCGACGGTCACCGAGACGCAGGCCCAGATGGACCGGTTCGAGGCGACCCTGACGGGCGACCCCGACGTCGAGCGCTGGTCGTCCTATATCGGCCAGGGGGCGGTGCGCTTCTACCTGCCCCTCGACCAGCAACTCGCCAACAGCTTCTTCGGGCAGGTCGTCGTGGTGACGAAGTCGCTGGAGGCGCGCGACCGCCTGTTCCCCAAGCTCGAGGAGCGGGCGAAGCGCGACTTCGTCGGCACCGACGTGTTCGTGAACCCGCTCTCGCTCGGCCCCCCGGTCGGCCGGCCGATCCAGTACCGCTTGAGCGGGTCCGACCTCCAGGTGGTCCGCGCGAAGGCGCTCGCGCTCGCCGACATCGTTGCCAAGAGCCCGCATGTCGGCGTGCCGACCTTCGACTGGAACGAGCCCGGCAAGGTGCTGCGGGTCGAGATCCTGCAGGACAAGGCACGCCAGCTCGGCGTCACCAGCCAGGACATCGCCGGCATCCTCAACGGCGTCGTCGGCGGCACGGCGATCACGCAGGTGCGCGACTCGATCTACCTCGTCAGCGTGATCGGGCGGGCGCAGGCGGCGGAACGGACCTCGCTCGACACCCTGCAGAGCCTGCAGGTGACGCTCGCCAACGGCTCGGTGGTGCCGCTGCTCGCCTTCGCGCGGATCGCCTACGACCTGGAGCAGCCGATCGTCTGGCGCCGCGACCGGGTCGCGACGCTGACGGTGCGCGCCCCGATCATCGACGCGACGCAGCCGCCGACCATCGTGGCGGCGCTCGCCGCCGACATCGACGCGTTCGCCGCGGCCCTGCCGGAGGGTTACACGCTCGCCACCGGCGGCGCGGTCGAGGAGGCGGCCAAGGGCCAGGGCCCGATCGCCGCGGTGGTGCCGGTGATGCTGCTGACAATGGCGGTGTTCCTGATGATCCAGCTGCAGAGCGTGCAGAAGCTGTTCCTAGTGTCGAGCGTGGCCCCGCTCGGGCTCATCGGCGTCGTCGCGGCTCTGCTGCCCTCGGGCAAGCCGATGGGCTTCGTCGCGATCCTCGGCATCCTGGCGCTGATCGGCATCATCATCCGCAACGCGGTGATCCTGGTGAGCCAGATCGAGGAATGCGAGGCCGACGGCCTCGGGCCCTGGGACGCGGTGGTGGAGGCGACCCGCCACCGCATGCGCCCGATCCTGCTGACGGCCGCGGCGGCGAGCCTCGGCATGGTCCCGATCGCCCGCGAGGTGTTCTGGGGGCCGATGGCCTACGCGATGATCGGCGGCATCATCGCGGCGACCTTCCTGACGCTGTTCTTCCTGCCGGCGCTCTACGTCGGCTGGTACCGGATCCGGCCGCCGGCTCCGAGCCGCCCGGCCGCTACCGCGGCTTGATCGGCCGGCGCGGCGAGGTCGGCGGCGCGGTCTCGTCGGGGGCGACCGCCTCGGGCGGGATCGCCACCGGCTTCGAGAACGCACCGAGGTTGTCGACCAGCTTCGTCAGCAGGCGGATCGTCTCGGCGACCTCGTCCGCGCTGAGCGCGGCGAGGAAGTTGCGCTCGCGCTCCAGCGCCACGACGGTGATGCGGTTGTGCAGGTCGAGGCCGGCGGGTGACAGCGCCAGCAGGCGGCGGCGGGCGTCCTTCGCGTCGCCCTGGATCCGCACCAGGCCGCGGCTCTCCATCCAGGCGATGCTGCGGCTCACCACGGCCTTGTCGAGGGCCGACAGCTCGCAGATCCGGTGTGCGGTGATCCACGGCTCGGAGGCGAGCCGGTACATGATCCGCCAGTCGGTCAGGCCGACCCCGAAATGCTGCCGGTAGAAGATCGAGGCGTTGTTGGTCAGCGTGTTCGACAGGTGCGTCAGCAGTGCCGGCACGTAGACGTCGGGATCGACGATGGCGGGCTCGTCCCGGCTCACCGCGGGGGATTCCTGTGCGCCGGCGATCGATCCACCCATTGACCATGCCCAGCCGAGACGTGTTCCGCCCTGCATCCGCTCGCGCGTTGCCGGATCGTCCCGTTATCCGGAATACTTAGACCCGATCGCACCCGTTGCGCACCTGCCGGCTGGAAACTTGTCTCCGCCGACACAACCTTTTTGGCCGTGCGCGGATCCGATCAGGGCGGCGTTGGGTCGCACAGGGCCGGCGCGAGCGCGCCGAGCACGGGCCGGTAGGCCGCAAGGTGGAGCCCGTCACGCATCGTGCCGGGCTTGGCGAAGCCCGTCGCCCCGTCGCGGATCGCGGCGAAGGGATCGGCGAAGCGGCAGCCGAGCCGCGCGCACAGAAATTTGAGCCGATCCGAGTAATCCGCGACCGCGAGCGGGTCGAGGCGCCCGTCGAGCGCGCGACCGATCGGCGGCAGCGCCGTGACGACGAGGCGATCCGTGTTCGCCGTCAGCTGTTGGATGATCCGCGTCGCCGCCGCCTCGTAGCGCGCCGCCGCCGCGGCCTCGCGCGGGTGGTTCTTGGCCAGGATGTCGTTGGTGCCGATCGTCAGCACCGCCGCCCGCGGCCGGACCGGAAACCGCAGGGTCGCGACGAGGTCGGCGTAGACCGGCGCGCTGGCGCCGCTGACCCCGCCGTTCACGAGTTCCAGGCCGCAGGGCCGCTGTGCCGGCGTTTCCAACTCGGCGTGGGAATCGCCGGCCAGGAAGACGTAGTCGGCGGGCGCCTCGTCGAGATGGACCTGCACCGCGGTGAGGCGGCCCTGCGCGTAGGCGCGGACGTTGACCGGCGCGACCGCGAGCATCCGCCCCGTCCATCCCATCGCCACGACTCCCGCTCCGACGTCCGCTGCAGCATGCCCCGGATCGACGCGATCCGCACAGGGCGATCCGGCCACACCGGCGAAGCCGCGGTTGCCCAGTGGACTCGCACGGCGACGATGGTACAAACCTCCGGTACGTCTCCGTAGCTCAGCTGGACAGAGCGCAGGTTTCCTAAACGCAAATTGGGCGCCGCATCGGGAAACCGCGCGGCGGATCCGCTCAAATTCGGGGAACGCTTCCGGTCCCGGCGATCCAGGTCGCCGGAATCCTGCCGATCCCGAGCCAAGCCCGCGCAGTGCCATGCGCGGGAAGGTGTAGAGACTAGACGGGCGGCACCTAAGGGCGCCTTCGGGCGCCTAGGGCGAAGGGATAGTCCAGGCCACGAACGCGGGCACCCGCCCGCGGCGGCGAAAGCCGAAGTGGTATGAAACCTGGGGTCGCAGGTTCGAGCCCTGCCGGGGACGCCACGCATTCCACCTGATGCGACGCGGCCGATCGCGGGACGATCGGCCGGTCCGCGACGGACGTTGCCGACGCGTTGGATCGATCGCGGGGGCCCTGCACCAGGCCGGGTCACTAAGGCGGCGTGACGATCGTACCAGTGAAAACAACCGAGGCCGGGAACCAGTTGCATTCGCAACTGTTGCTGCCGGGATCGTCCAACCCTGGGTCGATCCCTTGGTAGGACGTGCCCCACCCGTGACCGCAGGCGTCGACAGATCGGAACTCCGGCAGATCATCGCCGGCCTGACCGAAGGGGTGATCCTCGTCGAGCCCGATCAGCGCATCGTCTGGGCGAACGAGGCCGCGCTCGCCATGCACGGGGCCGAGAGCCTCGCCGAGCTCGGCGCGACGGTGGACGAGTACCGGGCCCGGTTCTCCCTGCGCTACCGCAACAACCGCCCGCCGGACCAGTACCCGATCGAGCGGGTGGTGCGCGGCGAGACCTTCCACGACGTCATCGTCGACGTGCGCCGCACCGACCGGCCGGACGTCGACTTCGTCCATTCGCTCCGCAGCATCGTCGCGACCGACACGTCCGGGACGCCGAGCTGCCTCGCGCTGATCCTCCAGAACGTGACCCCGCAATTCGAGGCGGAGGAGCGGTTCGAGAAGACCTTCAACGCCAACCCGGCCCCGGCGGTGATCACCCGCCTGTCCGACCTGCGCCACGTCAAGGTCAACACCGGCTTCCTCGAGATGACCGGGTACACCCGCGACGCCGTGATCGGCCGCAGCGTCTACGAGGTCGACGTGCTCGCCGGCGCGCGCAGCCGCGACCTCGCGATCGCCCGCCTCAACGCCGGCACCACGGTCCCGCAGATGGAGGCCTGCCTCGGGCTGCCGGACGGCGGCACGCGGTTCGTGATCGTCGCCGGCCAGCCGATGGAGCTGGGCGACGAGCCGTGCATGCTGTTCACCTTCGCCGACCTCGAGCTGCGCAAGAAGGCCGAGACGGCGCTGCGCCAGAGCGAGGAGCGCTTCGCCAAGGCGTTCCAGCTCACGCCCGTGCCGACCATGCTGTGCCGGGCCGACGGCTTCGCGGTCACCGGCATCAACGAGGCCTTCACCCGGGTGTTCGGCTACGGCCAGGACAAGGTCGTCGGCCGCACGCCGGAGGAGATCGGTCTCTGGACCAAGGATGCGGCCCGTCAGCGCTTCGAATCCGCGGTGATCCGCACCGGCTCCGTCCTCGGGCTGGAGACCTGCCTGCACGCCCAGGAGGCCGGAGACCTCGATTGCCTCGTCTCCGCCGAGCGCGTCACCATCAACGACGAGGCGTTCGTGCTGGCGGTGCTGCAGGACATCACCGAGCGCAAGCGCTCCGAGCGCGACCTGTTCGTCGCGATCGAGGCGGTGATGGCCGACACCTCCTGGTTCAGCCGCGGCCTGATCGAGAAGCTCGCGAGCCTGCGCCACCCGGGCGAGGCGAGCGCCGAGGATCCGACCCTCAGCCTCACGGTGCGCGAGCGCCAGATGCTCGGTCTGGTCTGCGCCGGGCTGAGCGACGATGCCATCGCCAAGCGGCTGAACCTGTCGCGCAACACCGTCCGCAACCACACCGCCGCGCTCTACCGCAAGCTCGGCCTGCACAAGCGCTCGGAGGTGATCGTGTGGGCGCGCGAGCACGGCCTGCCGGCGACGATCCCGACATGAATAAATCAGAATACCAGTAGTTTTATACCATTGCCTGTTCGATGGGTGTCACCATCTCCGAAGGATAAAGGCAAGACCAACAAGAACAGGGGCAGCAACCCGCCGCATCGAACCGCAAGCGATCTGTGCGGATCGCGCCCTCAGCTCGATCGGGCAGCCGCCGGCGACCTGCGCGCCGCGGCCGAGATCGAAGCGAACAAGAGTTTTTTCGAAGTCCGACGCGACGTCCGGGTCCACGCGCATGCCGTAGCCCGGGCGACACGCCGCACACGTCTCCCACACCTCGAAGCAACAGGACGAGCATCATGGTCGATACGGATCGCGTCACGGGCGCAGCGAAAGAATTTGCGGGCAAGGCACAGGGCGCCGTCGGCGATCTCGTCGGATCGCGGAACGACTCGGTCGAGGGCCGCTTCCGCGAAGCCCAGGGGTCGGCCGAGAACCTCTACGGCCAGGCCAAGGACGCCGTCCGGCACGTCGCCGGCGAGGCCTCGGACTACGCCGAGGACGCCTACGAGAACAGCGGCCACTACCTCCGCCAGGGCCGTCGCGCCGTCAGCCACCAGGTCGAGGAAAGCCCCCTCGTCGCCCTGATGATCGCCGGAGCCGTCGGCTACGGCCTCGCCCTCCTCATCCATTCCCGCCGCTGACAGCCCTCGTCGTCGCGTCAAGTCTTTCGGAGCATACCGTGGCCACATCGTCCAACATTTCCGCCGCCCCCGTCGCGGCGAGCGCAGCCTCCACCGTCCACCTGCACCAGGCGTCCTGGGGCGCGATCTTCGCCGGCGCCGTCCTGGCGCTGGTGGTGCAGGTCATCCTGAACATGGTCGGCGTCGGCGTCGGCCTGTCCAGCGTCGGCTATCCCGCCGGTGACAACCCCGCCGCCTCGACCCTGTCGATGGGCGCCGGCGTCTGGTTCGTCGTGTCCGGCATCGTCGCGGCC
>NZ_VRUV01000789.1:0-1512 GCF_008039455.1 Methylobacterium sp. WL116 | reverse complement strand
CTGTCCGACGTCAGCACCTGTGGGACAGAATGAGGGTCTTCACGAACGGAGGATGGCTGGTTCATCGTAGCCCCTGAGGAGCGAAGATGAAGCAGACATCCGGACCGGCCAAGAAGCCGGCAGAAGCGGTGATCAAGGACATCCGTCGGGCCACACGTCGGCAGTTCTCGTCCGAGGAGAAGATCCGCGTGGTGCTGGAAGGCTTGCGTGGCGAGGACAGCATAGCCGAGCTTTGCCGACGTGAGGGGATCGCCGCCTCGATGTACTACGGCTGGTCCAAGGAGTTCCTGGAGGCTGGCAAGAAGCGCCTGTCCGGCGACACGTCTCGTGCGGCCACCACCGATGAGGTGCGGGATCTCCGTCGCGAAGCGGGGGCGCTGAAGGAGGTCGTAGCTGATCTCGTCCTGGAGAACCGTCTGCTTAAAAAAAGCATGAGCGAGGCTGGGGGCGACGAGGCATGAGGTACCCGGCCCCCGAGAAGCTGGAGATCATTCGGCTGGTCGAGCAATCCCACCTGCCGGTGCGTGCCACCCTGGACAAGCTCGGCATCACCCGCTCGACGTTCTACCGCTGGTACGACGCCTACCGGCGCGGCGGCCCCGAGGCGTTGAATGACCATCCTTCGCAGCCGAGCCGGGTCTGGAACCGTCTACCTGCGGAGATCCGCGAGCAGATCGTTGCCTTGGCTCTGGAGCAGCCTGAACTCAGTCCGCGTGAACTGGCGGTGCGCTTCACCGACGAGCGCCGCTACTTCGTCTCGGAAGCGACGGTCTACCGGTTGCTCAAGTCTCAGGACCTGATCACCAGCCCGGCCTATATCGTCATCAAGGCCGCCGACGAGTTCCGCGATAAGACCACCGCGCCCAACCAGCTTTGGCAGACGGACTTCACCTACCTGAAGGTCGTTGGCTGGGGCTGGTACTACCTGTCGACGGTCCTGGACGACTTCTCACGCTACATCGTCGCCTGGAAGCTGTGCACGACGATGCAGGCCAGCGACGTCACCGCCACGCTCGACCTGGCGCTGGGGGCGGCTGGGCTCGATCAGGCGCGGGTGATGCAGCCGCCACGCCTGCTCTCCGACAACGGGCCGAGCTACGTCGCCAGCGACCTGGCTGACTGGCTCGGCATTCGGGGCATGACCCACATCCGCGGTGCGCCATGCCATCCGCAAACGCAGGGCAAGATCGAGCGTTGGCATCAGACGCTCAAGAACCGCATCCTGCTCGAACACGCCTACTTGCCCGGCGAACTCGAAGCGCGGGTGGCGGCCTTCGTTGAACACTACAACCATGCCCGAGCCCATGAGAGCCTGAGCAACCTCACGCCCGCCGACGTCTACTTCGGACGCGGCGAAGGGATCCTGGCCGAGCGGGAA
Source organism: Methylobacterium sp. WL116 (assembly GCF_008039455.1). NCBI lineage: Bacteria > Pseudomonadati > Pseudomonadota > Alphaproteobacteria > Hyphomicrobiales > Methylobacteriaceae > Methylobacterium > Methylobacterium sp. WL116. The sequence continues at coordinate 134 of NZ_VRUV01000789.1, read as the reverse complement.
CGCATCAAGCGCCAGACCCTGATGGATCGCCGCTTGCGCCACCACGCGCAGGCTGCCTAACCTCTTACCCCAGATGGACCAGAGCCTCCGCTCCTGAACACCGCTGAATGTCCCAAATCATCTGACGACGGACA
>NZ_VRUV01000788.1:0-1521 GCF_008039455.1 Methylobacterium sp. WL116 | reverse complement strand
GCCGGGCCTCGTCGGGCGCGCGGTCGCCGCGCCGATCCTGTTCGACGCGTTCGCGCGGTTCGGCGGCGAGCCGGAGCCGGTGGCGCAGCCGCGCGACGCGCTGGTCACCACGTCGGCCGGCCTGCCGCCGCCACTCCGCCACATCCGCCGCGACGCCCCCAAGACGCTGGCCGCCGCCGACACCGCGCCCCTGAAGATCGCCTACCCGCCCGACGGCGCCCGGATCGATCTCGGGCTTCAGGATCACCCGGGCGAGGCGGCGCAGCAGGCGCGCCTCGCCCTGAAGGCGCTGGGCGGCGTGCCGCCGCTGACCTGGATGGTCGGCGGCCGCCCGGTGGCCGATTCCCCCCGCCGCCAGTCCGAATGGGTCCCGGACGGCGCCGGCTTCGCCCGCATCTCGGTCCTCGACGCGACCGGCGCGAGCGACAGCGTCGTGGTGCGGCTGGAATAGGCGCGCCGGCATCCCGGTGCCGATCGTGCGCGTCGCACGCCTCCAGAGGTTTGCCGGGTCTGCGGGCGTGCTCGCCGAGCCGGGCGCATGGGACGGGCGCAGACCGCCTTCGCGACGAGCCTCCACGCGGAGGACCGAGCGGATCGGGCGCCCGATTGCACCGCGTGTCGCCCGATCCTATGGCGATCGTGGCGGCGGCCTCGTCCAAGGCGAAGGTTCAGGCCGTGCTGGCGCGGGCGCAGGAGAGCGGCCTGATCGCGAAGAAAGGCGGGCGGATTTCCGGGCGCGTGTCGCCGGAACTGATCGAGCGCGCGAAAGCCCGCACCGGCATCCGGTCGGACACCGAGCTGGTGGAGTTCGCCCTGGCCAACCTGGCGATCGAAGACGATTTCGCCGACGTGTTTCGAGCGTTGAGAGGCACGGTCGATCCCGGGCTGGACCTCGGATTCTAGCGCGTGGCGTTCGACTTCCGGTCCGCCGAGCGGGTTCGGAGGCAGGCTCCGGTCAGGACCCTGGGACGCCGACCCGACGACCGTCTTCCGTTTCTCGGGACGGAGGCATCGGCCGGGAACGGCCTTCTCCTCGATACCTGCGTCTACATCGACCAGATGCAGGGCAGGGCGCCCGCGATCGTCGCGGATCTGCTCGCGATCCGGCTGGTGAACCACAGCACCGTCGCCGTCCAGGAGCTGATGCATACGGTCGGCGTGCTGGATCCGGGCGTCGCCCGGACCGAGGGCGCCGTCGCGGCGATCGAAGCGGCGATCGATGCCATGCCGGCGCATCGCCTGTTCGTGCCGGATGCCGACATCCTCGCCCAGGCCGCCGTGTATGCGGGCATGCTCGCGCGGGTTCAGGGCTACGGCCGCGACGAGCGGATGAAGGCCCTCCACGACTGCGTGCTGTTCGTGCAGGCGATGAAGCACGGGTTCGCCGTGCTGACCCGCAACGTGCGCGAGTTCGACGCCCTGCTTCAGATGCGGGCGGACGGGCGGGTGCTGTTCTACCGGACCTGAGGGGGCGCGCGGGGCGGCGGACCGAGCCGGGCGCCTGCCGCTCCGGTCCGAGGG
>NZ_VRUV01000787.1:0-1525 GCF_008039455.1 Methylobacterium sp. WL116 | reverse complement strand
TGCGCGCGCCGCGGCCGCTGCGGCGCGACCTCGGCCCGCTGGCGATCGTCGGGCTCGGCGTGGTGATCGGGTTCCCGCTGCTCACCGCGCTGGCGCTCCGGCACGTCACGACGGCCCATTCCATCGTCTTCCTCGGCCTGCTGCCGCTGGCGACGGCCGTGTTCGGCGTGCTGCGCGGCGGCGAGCGGCCCAGGCCCGCCTTCTGGCTGTTCTCCGGCCTCGGCGGCCTCGCGGTCGCGGGCTTCGCCCTGGCGCAGGGCGGGGCCGGGTCGCTCGCCGGCGACCTGTCGATGCTGGCCGCGATCCTGCTCTGCGGCCTCGGCTACGCCGAGGGGGCCGCGCTGTCGCGCCGGCTCGGCGGCTGGCAGGTCATTTCCTGGGCGCTGGTGCTGTCGCTGCCCGTCACCCTCGCGCTGGCGCTCGCGACCCTGCCGGAGGCGTGGGACGTCGGCTGGCCGGCCTGGGCGGCGCTCGCCTACGTCTCGGTGTTCAGCATGCTCGTCGGCTTCGTGTTCTGGTATCGCGGGCTGGCGCTCGGCGGCATCGCCGGCGTCGGCCAGCTCCAGCTGCTGCAGCCGTTCCTCGGCCTGGCGCTGGCCGGCCTCCTGCTGCACGAGCCCGTGGCGCCGGGCATGCTGCTCGCCACCGCCGTGGTCGTCCTGTGCGTGGCCGGGGCCAAGCGTCATGCCTGACGTTGTCCGTCGGGCGATCGCGCGGGCTCACGCCGCCTGTCGCGCGACCGGACGCGGCGCGGGGCCTTCCCTCGCCGGCCCAATGCACTCACGCATCGTGCAGGTCGAGCCGACGCGATCCGCGTCGATCGGTTCGCCCGGGGCAGAGACGTTAGGCGGCGCTCGCGCTGGCGATGGTGCTGCCGACGGCTTCCGCAATCGGCTTGAAGGCGTTGACGAGATCCGGGTCGACCTTGCCGGTCATGCCGCGGAGGAGGTCGTAGGCGGCCTCGCCCGAGAGCGGGCGCTTGTAGGGCCGCCGCTCGATCAGCGCCCCGTAGATGTCGCAGACCGTGATCAGGCGCACGAGGTCGGGGATCTGCCGCGCGGTCAGCCCGTCCGGATAGCCCGAGCCGTCGAGCGCCTCGTGGTGGGAGCGCACCACCGCGAGCATCGCCGCCGGGTAGTCCTGGCCCTGCAGCATCTCGATGCCCAGCACCGGATGGGTCCGCATCACCGCCATCTCGGCCTCGTCGAGGCGGGCCGGCTTGTTGAGGATCGCCAGCGGGATGCGGGCCTTGCCGAGGTCGTGCAGCAGCGCGGCCTGGGTCAGGTCGCGGCAATCCTGCGTGCGCAGGCCGAGCTGCCGGGCAAAGCCCGCCGCGAGGCCGGCCACCAGCAGGCAGTGCTGGTGCGTCGCGTCGTCGAAGCGCCAGACCACGTCGAGCCAGCCGCGGATGTCGGCCTTGTTGAGGGCGCCGACCACGAGGTCCGCGCCCGCCGCCGCCATCGCCGGGGCCGGGGCGCGGCCGGCGCGGCCGAGGTCGAAGATCCGCGTCAGCGCGGTGTCGGCC
>NZ_VRUV01000786.1:0-1526 GCF_008039455.1 Methylobacterium sp. WL116 | reverse complement strand
GGAAGGCCCGCGATCCGCGACGGGCTCGACGTGGCGCTGGCGCTCTGCGCGCGCCTGTCGGACGGACGCGACCTGCCAGAGGATCTGGCGCGGCTCTCCGGCATCCTCGCCCGCGCCGATCGCGACCTGCTCGACATGCTGCGCGCGAGCCTCGCCGACGAGCTGCCGCTGAACCGCCGCGACGGCGGATACGTCCGCGCCGGCTACCATCCCGACATCGACGAGGCCCGCCTGCTCGGGAGCGACTCGCGCAAGGTCGTGGCGGCCCTGCAGGCGCGCTACGCCGAGGAGACCGGGTGCCGCACGCTGCGGATCAAGCACAACGGCCTGCTCGGCTACTTCATCGAGGTGCCGCAATCGGTCGGCGAAGCCTGCCTGAAGGGCCTGATGCGCGACTTCGTGCATCGCCAGACCATGGTCGACGCCATGCGCTTCACCAGCGTCGAGCTCGGCGCGCTGGAGCAGAAGATCTCCGGGGCCGCCGAGCGGGCGCTCGCCCTGGAAGGTGCCGTGTTCGACGACCTCGCCGCCCGCATCGTCGCGCAGGCCGAGGCGATCGGCGGCATCGCCGAGGCCCTGGCCGCCCTCGACGTGGCCGCGAGCCACGCCGAGCTTGCGGTGGAGCTCGACTGGCGCCGACCGCAGGTCGACGCGTCGCTGAGCTTCGTCATCGCGGGCGGCCGCCATCCGGTGGTCGAAGCGGCCCTGCGCAAATCCGGCGCGGCCTTCATCGCCAACGATTGCGACCTCTCGGGCGAGGGGCGCGGCCGCATCCGGCTGATCACCGGCCCGAACATGGGCGGCAAGTCGACCTACCTGCGCCAGAACGCCCTGATCGCCGTGCTCGCGCAGATCGGCGCCTTCGTGCCGGCGCTCCAGGCCCGGATCGGCCGCGTCGACCGCCTGTTCTCCCGGGTCGGCGCCGCCGACGACCTCGCACGCGGGCAATCGACCTTCATGGTCGAGATGGTCGAGACGGCCGCGATCCTGAACCAGGCGACCCGGCACTCGCTGGTGATCCTGGACGAGATCGGGCGCGGAACCGCGACCTATGACGGGCTCTCGATCGCCTGGGCCTGCCTCGAGCACCTGCACGAGACGAACGCCTGCCGCGCGCTGTTCGCCACCCATTTCCACGAGCTGACCGCCCTGGGCCAGCGGCTGGCGCGGCTCGACAACGCCACCCTGAAGGTCGCCGAGCACCGGGACGGCGTGGTCTTCCTGCACGAGGTGGTGCCGGGGGTGGCGGAGCGCAGCTACGGGCTCCAGGTGGCGCGGATCGCGGGCCTTCCGGGCAGCGTCGTCGCGCGGGCCGGCGCGATCCTGAAGGGGCTGGAGAAGGCCGAGCGCGAGCGCCCCAGCCGTCCGCGCATCGACGACCTGCCGTTGTTCGCGAGCCTCGCCCCGCCCCCTCTGCCGGAACCGGCGGTCGAGGCGGACGACGCGCTCGGCCTGCTGCTGGACGCGATCGACCCGGACGCGCTGACGCCGCGCGAGGCGATGGAGGCGCTCTACCGGCTCAAGCG
>NZ_VRUV01000785.1:0-1528 GCF_008039455.1 Methylobacterium sp. WL116 | reverse complement strand
ACAGGTTCAAATCCTGTCCCCGCAACCAAATCAGCATGAAGCCCGCGCCGTCCGACACGACGGCGCGGGCTTCGTCGTGCGCGGTCAACGAGCTTCGTCAAGCCTCATGCGAACCCTGCGCGTCATGAGCGATCACCATCCGGACCTGAGCTACCGCCTCCGCCAGCAGGCGATCCTGTCCGAGTTCGGCGTCGAGGCCCTGCGCGGCGAGGACGTCGACGCGCTGCTGCAGCGGGCGACCGAACTCTGCGCCGAGGGCATGGGCGCCGAGTTCTGCAAGGCGCTGGAGCACCTGCACGACGAGGACATGCTGCTGGTGCGCGCCGGCGTCGGCTGGGGACCGAACGTCGTCGGCCACGCCCGCGTCGGCGCCGACCTCGCCTCGCCCGCGGGCTTCGCCCTCAAGACCGGCCGGCCGGTGATCTCCAACCACCTCGAGAACGAGAACCGCTTCCGCACGCCGCAGATCATGGCCGAGCACGGCATCCGCCGGGCGATCAACGTGCTGATCGAGAACCGCGAAGGCGCCTTCGGGGTGCTCGAGGTCGACGATACCCGCGAGGGCATGTTCACCGAGGCCGACATCGCCTTCATGCAGGGCTTCGCCAACCTGCTCGGCGGCGCGATCGAGCGGCAGCGCACGGAGGGGCTGCTCAAGCAGGCGCTGGCGCGGCAGGACCTGCTCGTCCGTGAGATGAGCCACCGGGTGAAGAACAGCCTGGCCATCGTCGCGAGCCTGCTCGCGCTGCAGGCGCGCAACGCCGACGACCCGGCCGTGCGCGACGCCCTGATCGACGCCCGCACCCGGGTCGAGGCCATCGCCGGGGTCCACGACCAGCTCTGGCGCCAGGGCGACACCACGCCGGGCGAGATCGACCTCGCGCAGTTCCTGGAGACGTTGACGGCCAACCTGCAGAGCAGCGCGCCGAACCACCGCATCCGCTGCAGCGCCGAGCCGCTGCGGGTCTCGGCCGACCGGGCGATCCCGATGGGATTGATGGTCAACGAGCTCGTCACCAACGCGATCAAGTACGCCTATCCCGACAGGGCCGGGGAGGTGCGCGTGGGCGCCGCCTGCACCGGCGCGGCGCTCGTCCTCGACGTGTCGGACGACGGCGTCGGCCTGCCGGCGGATTTCGACATCGGCCGGGCCTCGGGCAGCCTGGGCATGCGCGTGATCGCGAACCTCGCCCGCCAGCTCGACGCCCGGATCGCGACGCCGCGCGGGCAGGGCGCCCGCTTCCACATCGAGATCCCGCTGGAGGCGTGAGACCGGTTCCGGCACGGTGGGCGCCGGAGGGCGCTGCGCGACCGCACGAAGATTTGCATCGGGCCGGCCGGTCATGCGTCATGCGCCGGACGCTGGCGCACCCTACGCTGCAGGCCGGATACGAGGAGATGCCATGCCCCGCTTCCCGGTCTTGTCGCGCGTCCCGGCCATGCCCCGCTTGCCGATCGCCGCGCTCGCGGCCCTGTGTCTCGCCGCTCCCGCCTGCACGCGCCCGGCCCTCGCCACGCCGGCCGATCC
>NZ_VRUV01000784.1:0-1530 GCF_008039455.1 Methylobacterium sp. WL116 | reverse complement strand
GGCGAGCGCCGGCGGGTCGGCGCGCGTCGCGTCCGCGCGATCGGCCGTCGAGGCCTTGGGGTCGTCCTCGTCGGCCATCACAGCAACACGATCAGGAGGGCGAGCACGCAGACGTAGATCCCGGCCTCTGCGAGCGGCGGGTTGGCGACGTAGCGGCTGAAGCGGATGCGCGCGAAGACGAAGCGTAGCGCGATCAGGATCGCGAAGGCGCCGAGCGCATAGGCGACGAAGGGCGAGACCAGGATCCCGCCGATTTGCAGTTCGTGACGCATCGTCGCCTTCCGGGACCCCTTCGTTTCAAAAACCGGGCATGTCGAGGCGCACGAGGAAGCGCCGATGACGCTCGATAACGCGTGCGGCGGCCACCAGGTCGGTCGCCGCGCGCGCGACCGTCATGCGCGTGCCGCGCTCGTGATCGGCCGCGGCGCGGAGGAGGTCGCGGGCCGCGTCCTGCAGGCGCCAGGCATCGCCGCGCGCCAAAGCCTCGCGGCCCTTCGCGGCGGGGGCACGCATCGCCTCGGTGCCGGTCAGCAGCCGCATCTGAGCGTGCGCACGCGCCGCCGCGGATTCGAGCTGCGACAGGGCGAAGGCGTGCACCATCGCCATGTGCCGCACGGCGCGGCTGCCGGAGGTGTATCCGGCGAACTGGAACAAGCGGTCGGCGTTCAGGCTGGTCCGCGTGGTCGCGTCGCCGCCTTCGCCCGCCAGCGCTTCCGCCAGGGCGCGCTTGGCGGAATCGAGGGCAAAGGCGCGATGCTGCGAGGCCGAGATCGGCAGCACCAGCCGGACGGCGAGGAACAGGATGACCGCGGAGGCCATCACCAGCACCGCGTTCATCAGGAAGGTCTGCGGGTCGTAGCTCTGCGGGTTCTCGGGCGCGATCAGCACGGGCGTGAACACCAGCGCGATGAAGCCGATGCCGAAGGTGGACGGGTTCAGCGACAGGAAGCAGGCGACGAACACCGGCACGATCATCGCGATCGCGAGCAGCGGGAAACCCTGGTTCCCGTTGAGGAAGCCGAACAGCACGATGCCGGCGAACAGCGAGGCCAGCGGCATGCCGATGAGGACGCCGACGGCGAACTTCTTCGGATCGGGCGCGGTCGAGGACAGCGCGCAGGTCGAAGCGACCTGGACCAGCGCGAACGAGGTCTGCGGCAGGCCCGAGAGGACCATGAAGGCGGCTGTGAGCCCGAAGCCGATCGCCACCCGCAACGCGGCGCGCAGGGCCACGGGGAAGTCGCGGTGGGTCGGAAGCTTGACGTCGCGCAGCGGCACGTGGCCGTCGGCGAGGGCGCGCAGGCCGTCGTCGGCGAAAGTCGCGGCGTTGACGAAGTCGAGGCAGCGCTGGAGCGCCACCAGCTCGTCCAGCGGCCGGCGCCCATCGCGGACCGCCGCGTCGACGAGGTCGCGCAGGCGTGCATCGATCCGGTCGAGGCGGCCGGCATCCGGTTCGCCGACCCCGCCGGACGCGACCTCGCGGCACAGCCCGATCGCCTCCTCGACCGCCGAGCTCGGATGGCGCAGGGA
>NZ_VRUV01000783.1:0-1535 GCF_008039455.1 Methylobacterium sp. WL116 | reverse complement strand
CGCTCGCCCGCCGCTCGCTGGCCGACAACGGCTACGCCGCCGCCACGGTGACGGTCTCGCCCGGGAGCTACGCCGGCAACGCCAGGATCGCGCCCGCCAGCCGGTTCCAGGCCGGCGCCAGCCCCGCCAACGCCGTCCGCGTCGGGCTGCGGACGGGGGTGCCGGTGCATTTCGCCCAGGTGCTCGGCCTGCCCAGGACCGTGCCGATCCAGGTGACGGGCACGGCCGCGAGCGCGCAGTTCGCCGCCATCTCGATCGGCTCCGGCGTGGCCGCGCTCGATGGCGGCATCGCCAACGCCCTGCTCGGGGCGATGCTGGGGACGAAGCTCTCGCTCTCCGTCCTCGACTACAACGCGCTGCTGTCGATGCATGTCGACGCCTTCCGCTTCCTCGACGCGCTGGCGACCAACCTAAACCTCCAGGCGGCGGACTACACCGACCTCGTCGCCGCCAACGCCAGCGTCGGGCAGCTCACCGCCGCCCTCAAGGTCGCGGCACAGGGCACGTCGGGGGCGGGCGCCGCGGTGACGGCGCTGACGAAGCTGATGGGCGCGCTGCCCAACGCCGGGGCGCTGATCCCCGTGGCGCAGGTCGTCGACCTCGGGGATGCGGCCGCCCTGTCCCCGGCGCGGGGCGCGGCCGGCCCCCTCGTCGGCCTGATGGACGTGATCTCCGACATCGCCGCCAACGCCAACGGCCAGAACCAGATCGCGCTCGACCTCGGCGCGACGGTCCCGGGCCTGCTCAACACGCGGCTGACGCTGGCGATCGGCGAGCGGCGCCAGGATTCCGGCTACGTCCAGCCGGGCACGCCGAACGCGACGGTCCACACCGCGCAGGTGCGGATGCTGCTCGAGACGACGCTGACCGCGCCGCTCGGCCTCGGAACCGTGACCCTGCCGATCTATCTCGAGGCGGCGCAGGCCTCGGCGACCCTGCGCGGGGTCGCCTGCCCCTGGACCGCCTCGACCCGGCGGCAGGCGACGGTGGATGCGCAGCCCGGCCTCGCGACCCTCGCCGTCGCCAACGTCCCGCGCAGCAGCATCGCGGTCGGCGCCGGCACGCCCGACCTGAGCCGGTTCGCGAACCTCATCGCGCTGCCGCTGCTGACGGTGCAGGGAACGGCGCGGACGACCATCGCCAGCCCGGCGCCGCAGACCCTGACCTTCTCCGACGACGAGATCACGCGGCAGGTCACCAAGACCGTGTCCACCACCGGCCTGACGCAATCGCTGACCGGAAGCCTGGTCCAGGGCCTGTCGCTCTCGATCAACGGGTTGATCGTGCCGCCCCTGCTCGGGCCGCTGCTGTCGACCGCGCTGATGGCGGTGACCCCGGCCCTCGACATGGTGCTCGACACGACGCTGCGCATCCTGGGGCTGCGCCTCGGCTACGCCGACGTCACCGTCGACGGCACAATGTGCAACCAGGCCGTGCTGGTACAGTAGCACGCCGCCGCTTCGGCCCGGCGCCTGCCGGACGCCCGGCCCGGCACGATCGATGTGCCGAAGCCGCGGCGTGCTACTGTACCAGCA
>NZ_VRUV01000782.1:0-1538 GCF_008039455.1 Methylobacterium sp. WL116 | reverse complement strand
CTCGCTCCCCGACCTCACCCGCGCCCGGCCCGGCCGCGGGTGAGGTCGGGGAGCGAGCGCAGCAGGCCGAGGGTGTAGGCGCTGCGCGGGTCGGCGAAGATGTCGTCCACCGGCCCGCGCTCGAGGATGCGGCCGGCATACATCACCTGCACCGTGTCGCTGATGCCGGCGACCACCCCGAGGTCGTGGGTGATCCAGATGATCGCCATGCCGATCTCGCGCTTCAGCTCCTGCACCAGGGCGACGATCTCGGCCTGCACCGTGACGTCGAGCGCCGTCGTCGCCTCGTCCGCGATGAGGAGCTTCGGGCGGCAGGCGATCCCGATGGCGATCATCACGCGCTGGCGCTGGCCGCCGGAGAACTCGTGCGGGTACTGGTCGAGGCGGCCGGCCGCGTTCGGGATGCGGACGAGGTCGAGCAGCTCCCGCGCACGCCGGCGCGCCGCGCGGGCGTCGAGGCCGAGATGGATGCGCAGCGGCTCGACGATCTGCGCCGCCACGGTCATGCCGGGGTTGAGCGAGCTCATCGGGTCCTGGAACACGAACCCGATCTCGCCGCCGCGGACTTTTCGGAGCGCCTTCTCGGGCAGGGTGAGCAGGTCGCGGCCCCGGAACAGCACCTGACCGCCGGTGATCCGGCCGGGCGGCCGCGGGATCAGGCCGAGCATGGCCAGCACGTGCACGCTCTTGCCGGAGCCCGATTCGCCGACGATGCCCAGCGTCTCGCCCTCGCGGAGCGCGTACGAGACGCCGTTGACGGCGTGGACCGCGCCCCCGTCGGTGTCGAAGGCGACGGCGAGGTCGCGGACCTCGAGCAGGGGCGTTTCGAGACGCGGCATGTCGCTCATGTGCGGGCCCGCGGATCCAGCGCGTCGCGCAGCCCGTCGCCGAGCAGGTTGAAGCCGAGCACGGCGAGGAAGATCGACAGGCCGGGCCAGATCGCCATCCACGGCGCCTGGTCGAGGAAGTTCTTGGCGACGTTGAGCATCGCGCCCCAGCTCGGCTCGGGCGGCTGCTGGCCGAGCCCGAGGAAGGACAGGCTCGCCTCGGCGATGATCGCCGCGGCGATGGTCAGCGTCGCCTGGACCAGAATCGCCGGCACGATGTTGGGCAGGATGTGCACCAGCGCGATCCGCCAGGGCGGGTTGCCGACCGAGCGCGCCGCCTCGACGAACTCCTCCGCCGCCACTGCCTGGACCTGCGCGCGGGTGAGCCGGACGAAGGTCGAGGTCGCCGAGAGGCCGATCGCCACCATCGCGTTGGTCAGGCTCGGGCCGAGGAAGGCAGCAAGCGCGATCGCCAGGATCAGGAACGGGATCGCCAGGAGCGCATCGGTGAGCCGCATGATCGCGCCGTCGACCCAGCCGCCGGCATAGCCGGCGACGAGCCCGAGCGGCAGGCCGAGCGAGACCGCGAGCGCCACCGAGACGAGGCCGGCGCCGAGCGAGGCCCGCGCCCCGTAGACGATGCGGGCCAGCACGTCGCGCCCGACCTCGTCTCGGTGGCGCTCGCGGTCTCGCTCGGCCTGCCGCTAGGGC
>NZ_VRUV01000781.1:0-1538 GCF_008039455.1 Methylobacterium sp. WL116 | reverse complement strand
GCCGGAACCTGCGCGTCGCGCGCGCCCTGCGGCGCGTCCGGGCCGGAATGCTTGGTATGGCCGGCCTTCTTGAAGGCGGTGGTGTCCTCGACCTCGGCGTCGGCGGCGCAGGCCCAGTCGAGCGGCTCGTCCTGCACGTAGCGCTTGCCTAAGCGCCACGCGGTCTCGGCCTTGGTCAGCTCGCCCCCGAGGTAGAACGCGTGGGCGCCGTCGCTGGCGACGTCGAGGTCGGTGAAGAAGGCCATCGCGTCGGTGCCGACCTTGTGGACGTCGCGGTTGTAGAGGTGGATCCCGTCCTCGGCGACCGCGATCCGGTAGTTCGGGTCGCGGACCTGCGCCGCCAGGGCCGCGATCTCGTCGGGCGTTTGCACGAAGGGACGCTTGTCGTGAAGTGCCAGAAGTGCCCGGCCGTAGCCCTTCGGCAGCGCGGCGTCGGCCTTGGCCGCGAACATCACCCGCCTCGCGGCATCGTGTTCCTCGACCGTGCGGCGGGTGTGGTTCGAGACCTGCACGATCAGGACGTTGCCGATCGACAGCTCCGAGCACATCCCGACGAGGAGCGCGGTGATCCCGAGGCTGTCGGCCTCCGTCAGCTCCGTGAGGTTGCCGGTGCCCATCATCATCGCGATGTCGGGCCAGCGCGCGCGGGTGGCACGGTAGCGCGCGATCGAGTCGACGAAGCCGAAATGGATCGGCTCGAGGATCGGGTCGGCGATGAACGGGCGCCCCGCCTCCACCATCCGCGCGATCGCGCGGTCGAGGGAGGGCAGGTCGTCGGGCCGCATCGGCACCAGGATCGGCACCGCATCCGTCTCGAAGGCGAGGTCCAGCGTCTCCTCGTTGAGGCTGAGCAGGAAGTCGGCCCCGGCGGCCGCACCCCGGCGCAGCTCGTCGATCGAGAAGGAATCGACGCTGACCTTGAGGCCCTGCGCCTTCAGCCCGCGCACGCAATCCTCGAGATGCGGGAAATCGGTGTCCGGCAGGCCGCCGAGGTCGATCACGTCGGCGCCCCGGCGCGCCAGGTCCAGGCCCTTGGCCACCACCTCGGCGGCCGTCATCTTCGAGGCGTCGACGATCTCGGAGAAGATGCGCAGGTCGTGGCGCGACAGGTCGACCTTGCGGCCGGCGAGCCCGAGATGGGCCGGCAGGTCGACGATCTCGTCGGGGCCGCGCTCGACCGGCAGGCCGAAATGCGCGGCCAACGCCTCCGGGTTCGCCCGGCAGCGCCCGGGCAGGATGATGCGGGTGGCGCCCTCGGGGAGGGTGACGCGGCGCTTGATGATCTCCTCGGTCATCAGCGCGGCGACCTTCACCCCGGAATCGGCGATGCTCCAGGCGAACCGCTCCGGGGGCAGGGCGCTCGCGACCTTCTCCAGCCGGGCGCGGGCGAGCTTGCCGGTGACGAAGACCAGGTGCTCGGGCGCGGCGCTCATGCGGCGGCCGCGTCGTGGAGCAGGCGCAGCTGCGCCTCGGCGAAGTGGCCGGCAAGCGCCCGCCAGTCCTCGTCCGTCCCCTCCCCGCGGTCGCGGCCGATCATC
>NZ_VRUV01000780.1:0-1541 GCF_008039455.1 Methylobacterium sp. WL116 | reverse complement strand
GCGCGGGCCGCCGCCTGAGCGGCCGGCTCACGGCGCGCGATAGGCCGATCCGTCGCCGGCGGTCGCCGGGTGGTCGACGTAGCGGCCGTGCCGGGGCACCGCGACGGTCTCGAAGTCCCGCGCCAGGACGTCGAGGCCACGGCGCATCTCCGCGCCTTCCAGGGCGCGGCCGTGGCCGGTGACGACGCGCTCGGGCTGCAGGGCGGCGAGGCTGCGGACCGAGGCGGCGGCGGCGGGCCAGTCGATCGTCAGGTACATCGGCGGCCCGTGGATCTCTAGCTCCTGGACCGCGACCGCATAGATCGATTCCTGCGCCGTCGTCACGAAGGCGTCCCCGGCGATCAAGGACCGGTCGCCCGGGCGCCAGAGCGAGACGTGGCCGGGGCTGTGGCCGGGGGTGTGGATCCAGCGCCAGCCCGGCATCGGCGGCACCGTCCCGTCCTCCGGCAGGGTGACGAGGCGGCTGGCCACGTCGACCGGCTTCGTCGGGTAGAACGGCGACAGCAGCGCCAGCGCGCCGCCGCCGACATTCGGATCGGGCCGGGGGTAGGCGGCGCTGCCGTCGAGGTAGGGCCGCTCCAGCGCGTGGGCGTAGACGGGGGCGTCCCATTCCGCGGCCAGATCCTCCAGCACCCCGACATGGTCGAAATGCCCGTGGGTGAGGACGATGGCCGCCGGGCGGGCGCCCGGGCCGAAGCGTGCCTCGGCCGCGCCCTGGATCAGGCCCTTCGTGCCGGGAATGCCGGCATCGACCAGCACCCAGCCGCGATCCCCGGCGCCGGGCGTGCCGACGAAGACCACGTTGACCATCATCAGGCGGCGATAGGCGAGATCGCCGGCGAGCGTCCTTGTGCCGTCCTCGGCGGCCTTGCCCGCCTGCGCCTCCGGATCGACCGAAACCTGCTGGATCATGGCCGCGCGTCCTTTCGATGGGGGGCGATGACTGCCTGCCTGCCGACGCGGATCCGATCGGCCACGCGTCTCGCCGACCGTATAATTTGCCGGCAAATCAGATATTTTCCGCCGGCAAGGTTCCTGGCATGCCGCGGGACCCGGAGGCGTCGCCCGACCAGGGCCGCAGGGCCTCGGGAGCCCGGAAATCGTGCGGGACCGCGAAGTCGGCCGCCGCCCCGCGCATGGCCTGCGGCGGACGGGGGAAGCCGCTGCGGCCGCCGTAGTCGAAGGCACCGGGCCGGGACAGGCGCTTGTCGGCGATCAGCCCCTGGGCACAGACGACGTCGAGCACCGTCACGCCCGCCACCGCCGCCGTCGCGGCGACGCGGTTGGCCCTCTGCCCACGATCGCCCTCGAAGCCCTGGGCCAGGGTCGCGAGGTCGAGGACGTCGCCGACGACGCGGCCCAGGATCCACGGTGCCGGATCGTGGCTCGTCAGGATGGCGACGCCGGTCGCGACCTCGCGCACGCCGTAGCTGCGCACCAGCGTCTCCCGGCCCTCGAGGCCGAGGGTCCGGCACAGGCCCCGCGCCGCCGCCAGCTCCAGCAGCCCGAGGCCGATCGAGAACCAGCCGAGGCCGCGCGCG
>NZ_VRUV01000077.1:0-13230 GCF_008039455.1 Methylobacterium sp. WL116 | reverse complement strand
TGCGCGCTCGGCCCAGCGGTCCCGGTCCGCCCGCAGGGCCTCCATCTGGTCCTGGTGCAAGGCCAGCGCGGCGGACGCTGCCTTGTCCGTGCTCAAGACCGCCCTGGCGCGCGAGCGGCAACGGACGAGCGAGCTTCGGACGGAGATCGACGCGCTTGAGGTCGCGCTGGCCTTGCACCAGGACCAGATGGAGGCCCTGCGGGCGGACCGGGACCGCTGGGCCGAGCGCGCACGCCTTCTTGCCGCGGCGATGGTCCAGGAGGCGGGCGACGTCCGGACGTCGCCCGATCATGCGAGCGCCGGGTCCAGGGAGCCGACATCCGCCGTGGCGCCGGGCGCGGCCCGTCGCCTGCGCGCCTAGAGCCTGCTCCAGCGAGGGGGATGCCCCGGTGATCCGATCGCGGGCCGGCGCGAACACGGACCGTCGTCCACGCCCGCCGGCGCCGGACGTCAGGGCGACGTCCGCAGCCGGTCCAGCAGGGTGACGTCGGCATAGCCGTCCGGACGGAGGCCGGTCGAGGCCTGGTAGGCGCGGATCGCGGCCCGCGTCTTCGGACCGATCCGGCCGTCCACGGCGCCGGCCGTGTGGCCGTGCGCGTCCAGGCGGGTCTGAAGATCGCGGCGCTCGGCTTCGGTCAGGGCGCGGTCGCCACGGGGCCAGTCGCGGGCGAAAGCGGCCTGCCCGCGAAGGCGGTCCGACAGGTGCGCGACGGTGAGCGCGTAGGACAGCGACGTGTTGTAGCGCAGGATCACCGAGAAGTTCGGCCGCAGCAGGAAGGCCGGGCCGCCCGCGCCCGCGGGGGCGACGAGGGTGGCCTGCGCGACGCCGTCCGCTTTGCGATCGGGGACGGGCGTCGCGCCGAGCGCGCGCCAAGCGTCGAAGCTGCGCGGGGTGTCCTCGTCCGCCAGCGCGTAGTCGAAGCTTTCTCCCAGCACGGCTTCTGTGCCCCAGGGCTCGTTGCCGCGCCAGCCCATGGCGACGAGGTAGTTCGCCGTCGAAGCGAGCGCGTCGGGCACCGACCAGAGGTCGCGCCGGCCGTCGCCGTCGAAATCCACGGCGTGGGCGCGGTAGACGCTCGGCATGAACTGGGTATGCCCCATGGCGCCGGCCCAGGAGCCGGTCAGGCGCGCGGGCGGCACATCCCCTCGCGCGAGGATCCGAAGCGCCTCGACGAGCTCGTCGCGCCAGTAGCTCGGTCGGCTTGGATCGCCGCAGGCCAGCGTCGCGAGCGATTGCACCACCGGACGGACGATCGCGGCGTCGTCGAGGACTTTGCCGTAGCCCGACTCGACGCCCCAGAAGGCCACGAGGGTGAAGCGGTCGACGCCGGTGCGCCGCTCGATCGCCTCGAGGACCGCGGCCCATTCCTCGAGCTTGCGCTGCCCTTCGGCGATGGTCGCCTCGGTGATCGTGGCGTCGAGGTAGGCCCAGATCGGCTTGACGAACTCGGCTTGGCCGCGGGTCGCCGCCTGCACGTCCGGGTTGGGCGTCAAGCCGACGAGCTGCCCGTCCGCCCAGGCCGGCGGCACCCCGCGGGCCTGGGCGTCGGCGGCGATCCTGCCCAGGCAGTCGGCCCAGGGCGATGGTTCCGACGATGGTTCCGAGGATGCCAGGCCGGCCGTCGCCAGGGCTATCGGGAGGGCTGCGGCGCGGAGCAGGCGGGCGAGGCGCATCATCGGTTCTCCGCGTCGGGGCGGCGATCGCATTGCCGGAGGAAGCCTCTCGGCCCTATGTCGGTTCTCGATCCCGCTCAAGGCGTGCGTGCGGTCGCGACCCAGCGCATCCGTCACGGTTCATCACGGCTCTCGTCCTCGCACCGCTCTTGGAACCCCTCGACCGATGCCGAACCGTCTCACGTCGACCGTCCGCGCCGCCGCCGAGGGTCTCGTCGCGCTGGTGGCGGCCGGCAACCGGCTGCGCCTGCCGGGGACGGCGCACCCCTTCGTGGTCGGCGTCCACGCGCCGATGCGCGCGGAGCTGACGCTGCGGGACCTGCCCGTGACCGGGACGATCCCATCGGGGCTCGACGGGCGATACCTCAAGATGGGCGCCAACCCGGCCCGCCCGACGACGCGCGGCCACGATTGGTTCCTGGGCGACGGCATGGTGCACGGCCTGCGCGTCGCGGGCGGCAAGGCCCTGTGGTACCGCAACCGCTGGATCGGCTCGCGGGCGGCCTCGGCGGCGTTCGGCCGGCCCGCCGCCCCCGGACCGCGCCGGGGCGACGACACCGTCAACACCAACGTCGTCGAGATCGGCGGCCGCGCCTTCGCCCTGGTCGAGGCCGGCAGCTATCCGGTCGCGCTGTCCGAGGATCTGGAGACGCAGCTTTACGATCCGTTCGAGGGGACGCTGGCCGGCTCCTTCACCGGGCATCCGCACCGCGACCCCGAGACCGGCGAGACGCATGCCATCGCCTACGACGGCCGGATCTGGGACAGCGTGCGCCACGTCGTCGTCTCGCCCGCCGGCCGCGTCGTGCGCGACGTCTCGATCCCGGTCGAGCACGGCCCCTGCATCCACGATTGCGCGATCACGGCGCGCTTCGCGGTGGTGCTGGACCTGCCCCTTACCTTCTCGATGCGGGCGGTGCTGGCCGGCCACCGCTTCCCGTTCCGCTGGAACCCTGCCCACCGCGCGCGCCTCGGCCTGCTCCCCCGGCACGGGACGGCCGCCGACATCACATGGTGCGCCCTCGATCCATGCTTCGTGTTCCACGTCGCCAACGCCTACGACGACGCGGACGGGCGGGTGGTCCTCGACGTCGTCGCCTACGAGAGCGTGTTCGCCTCGGCAGGCGGCGGCCTCGACAGGCCGGGCCGGCTGGAGCGCTGGACCGTCGACCCCGCGACGGGGCGGGTCGACCGGCGGGTGGTTGATCCGGCGGCGCAGGAGTTTCCGCGGATCGACGAGCGCCGCTTCGGGCGACCCCACCGCTACGTCTACGCGGTCTCGGTCCCCGCCGACGGCAACACGCAGCTCGAAGGCGCGACGCAGATCTACAAGCACGATCTGGCGCGCGGGGCGCGGCGCGTGCACGAATTCGGTACCGGCCGCGTCCCGGGGGAGTTCGTCTTCGTGCCGGCGCGGCCGGAGGCCGGCGAGGACGAGGGATGGCTGATCGGGCTCGTCGTCGACACGGCGCGCGACACGACCGACTTCGTCGTCCTCGATGCGCGCGCGTTCGAGGCGCCGCCCGTCGCCACGATCCACCTCGGGCACCGGATCCCGCCGGGCTTCCACGGCAACTGGTTTCCCGCGCGCGATCCGGCGTGAACGGTCGCTGAGGTTGACCCCGATCACCGCGTCGATGCCCGAGGGCGTGATCGCGCTCCAGCCGCATACAGCGGCGAAAGCCATCGAACGCCGTAAGCGAGTGCTGCGATGCAAGGCGAGCCGACGGCGCCTCCGGCGGGGCGGCGAAGCCGGCAAAACGACCACGAGGCGCGCGAAGCGGAGATGGCTCCTCCGACGCCTGAAGCCAAATCGCGGGACCGCACGGCGTGGCGCTTTATTCCGCTGGTCGGTCCGTGCATGATGAAGGCATGAGCGTCGCGCCGTCCGGTGCGGGTGCCGCGGGATCGCATCTCAAGCCCGAGGACAACGGGCAGGGCGGTTCCGCCGACGGGGAGGGTTTCGGATGGATCGTCGCGTCCTGTTGGCCGGCGTCGGCGGTCTTGCCGCGTGGGCTGCGCTTCGCCCGTCGGCCTCCGTCTCCGCCGGCGACAGGACGCGCATCGTGCTCTGGCATGCGATGTCGGGCGCGAACGGCGAGGAGGTCGAGCGGCTGACGCGCGACTTCAACGCGAGCCAGTCCGATGTCACCCTCGAGGCGGTGTTCAAGGGCACCTATCCCGAGACGCTGACGGCGACGATCGCGGCCTACCGCGCCGGCAGGGCGCCGCACGTCGTCCAGATCTTCGAGGTCGGCACGGGCACGATGCTGCAGGCTGGCGCCGCCATCAAGCCGGCCTGGAAGCTGGCGGAGGAGACCGGGCTCGCACTCGATCCCAAGGCCTACATCCCAGGCGTGCGGGGATACTACAGCTTGGCCGACGGCAAGCTCGCCTCGATGCCCTTCAACTCCTCGACGGCGGTCATGTGGTACAACCGCGACGCCTTCGAGAAGGCGGGGCTCGACCCGGACGCGCCGCCGGCCACCTACGACGACTTCGCCAAGGCGGCCCGCACCCTCGCCTCCAAGGCGGCCACGCCCATCGCCAGCACCTCCGCCTGGATGACCTGGATCCAGTTCGAGGAATACGCCGCGATCCAGAACCTCGCCTACGCCACCGAGAACGACGGCTACGACGGCCTCGGCGCGGAACTGCTCATCAACACCAAGCCGTTCGTCGACCAGCTCCAGCGCTTCCTGGACCTGTCGAAGGACGGCGCCTTCAAGTACGCTGGCCGCGACGGCGCGCCCGATGCGGTCTTCTATTCCGGGCAGGCCGCGATCGGCTTCGGCTCGTCCTCGGGCCGTGCCGACATCGTCAAGAACGCCAAGTTCCGTTACGCCGAGGCCTTCCTGCCGACCGAGCCGGCGCTGAATCCGCGCCCGAACAACTCCATCATCGGCGGCGCCAGCCTGTGGGCGATGACGGCGCCGAAGCGCAGCGAGGCCGAATACAAGGGCGTCGCGGCCTTCTACGCTTTCATCGCGAAGCCCGAGCAGGTTGCCCTCTACGCCCAGAACACCGGCTACGTTCCGGTGACGCTCGCGGGCTACGCGGCCACGAAGCAGGCGGGCTACTTCGACAAAAATCCCGGCACCGACGTGCCGGCGCGGCAGCTCTCCCGCGGGGAGCTGACCCCGAACTCGCGCGGCCTGCGCCTCGGCCGCCTGCCGGAGATCCGCGCGATCCTTTACGAGGAGATCGAGAAGGCGCTCCAGGGCCAGCAGACGGCGCAATCGGCGATGGACGCCGCCGCCGCGCGCGGGAACCGCGTCCTGCGCGACTTCCAGAAATCCGCGCGCGGCTGACGCGGCGGACCGGCGGAAGGCACGCGTGAGATGGAACGACGGACGCTGTTCCCGGGCCGGGTGCTCCCGGCGCTGCTGATCCTGCCGCAACTGGTGCTGACCGGCGTCTTCTTCCTGTGGCCGGCCATCCAGGCGATCAAATCGAGCCTGGAGCGCGAGGACGCCTTCGGCACCAGCACGGAATTCGTCGGTCTCGACAACTTCGTCGACCTGTTCGGCGATCCGCTCTACCTCGCCGCGATCGGGCGGACGCTGGTGTTCTGCGCCTGCGTGACCGGGATCGCGATGGGCGTGGCGCTCGGGCTCGCGGTCCTGGCCGATACCGAGATTCGGGGGCGCGCCTTCTACCGCACGATGCTGATCTGGCCCTACGCGGTGGCGCCGGCCATGGCGGCCGTGCTGTGGGTGCTGATGTTCCACCCGCAGATCGGTCTCGTCGGGGCGTGGCTGAACCGGATCGGGATCGCCTGGGACTACAAGCTTGACGGCACGCAGGCCATGGGGCTCGTAATCCTGGCCGCCGCGTGGAAGCAGGTCAGCTACAACTTCATCTTCTTCCTGGCGGGCCTCCAGGCCATCCCGAAGACGATCATCGAGGCGGCCCGCATCGACGGCGCCCGCGGCGTCCGCCGGTTCCGCACCATCGTCCTGCCGCTGCTGATGCCGACGGTCTACTTCCTGCTCGTGGTCGACCTCGTCTACGCGGCCTTCGACACCTTCGCGACCGTCTACGCGGTGAACGGCGGAGGGCCGGGCCAGTCGACCCAGACGCTCGTCCTCAAGGTGTACCTCGACGGCGTCGTCAACGCGAACGTCGGCTCGTCCTCCGCGCAATCCGTGGTGCTGATGGCCGGCGTCATCGTCCTCTGCGCCCTGCAGTTCCGGTTCCTCGGGCGAAAGGCCGCCGCCTGATGCGCCGGAGGATGCCCCCTCTGATCCCGCATGCCGTGCTGATCCTGGCGATCCTGCTCTTCGCCCTGCCGATCTGGATCGCCGTCGCGGGCTCGACCCAGGATTCGGCCGCGATCGCCCGTGGCGAGGTCTCGCTCGTCCCGCGCCTCTCCGGCCTCGGCGTCTACCGCGACGTGCTGGTGAACGGCTCGGCGGGGGCCGGGCCGGTCTGGCGCTCGCTGCTCGTCTCGGCCGCGATGGCGCTGGCGATCGCGTTCGGAAAGATCGCCCTGTCGCTGCCCTCGGCCTATGCGGTCACCTTCTTCCGCTTTCCCTTCCGCATGACCGCCTTCTGGCTGATCTTTCTGACGCTGATGCTGCCGGTCGAGGTGCGGCTGATCCCGACCTTCCAGGTCATGGCCTCCCTCGACCTCATCAACAGCTTCACGGGGCTGACGATCCCCCTCGTCGCCTCCGCCACGGCGACGCTGCTGTTCCGGCAGACGTTCCTCGCGGTTCCGGACGAGCTCGTGGAGGCGGCGCGCATGGACGGGGCCGGGCCCCTGCGCTTCCTGCGGGACATCCTGATCCCGGTCTCGGGCGCCAACATCGCGGCCTTGTTCGTCATCCTGTTCGTCTACGGGTGGAACCAGTACCTGTGGCCGCTCCTGGTCGCGACCGATCCGAAGCTCGACACGGTGGTCATCAGCATCGTCAAGATGGTCGGCGTCGACACCGCCACCGAATGGAACAAGGTCATGGCGACGGCGGTGCTGGCGCTGGTCCCGCCGGTCGCGGTGGTGCTCCTCATGCAGCGCTGGTTCGTGAAGGGCCTGACGGAGGGCGACAAGTGATGGCGGGCCTGAAACTCGACGGCCTGCGCAAGCGCTTCGGCAACAACGAGATCCTGAAGGGCGTCGACCTCGCCCTGGCGGACGGCGAGATGCTGGTCATCGTCGGCGCGTCGGGCTGCGGGAAATCCACCCTCCTGCGCATCGTGGCGGGGCTCGAGACGCCGTCCGCCGGGCGCGTCCTGATTGACGGGCGCGACGTCACCGGCCTCGACCCGTCGGCGCGCGACATCGCCATGGTGTTCCAGAACTACGCCCTGTACCCGCACATGAGCGTGTTCGAGAACATGGCCTACGCGCTGAAGATCCGCGGCCTTCCCCGCTCCGAGATCCGGGCTAAGGTCGATGCCGCCTCGGCCCTCCTGGGCCTGGAGGCGCTGCTCGAGCGCAAGCCGCGCCAGCTGTCCGGCGGCCAGCGCCAGCGGGTCGCCATGGGGCGCGCCATCGTCCGCGACCCGAAGCTGTTCCTGTTCGACGAGCCGCTGTCGAACCTCGACGCGAAGCTCAGGGTGCAGATGCGCGGCGAGATCCGCCGCCTCCAGCGCCGGCTGAAGGTGACGAGCCTCTACGTCACGCATGATCAGGTCGAGGCGATGACGCTCGGGGACCGGCTGCTCGTGATGCACCAGGGCGTGCCGGTGCAGCTGGCGACGCCGACGGAGGTGTTCGAGCGCCCGGCCGACACCTACGTCGCGGGCTTCATCGGCTCGCCAGCGATGAACCTGCTTCCCGGCACCCTCGGTCGCGACGGGACGTCGGTACGCGTGGCGGACGCGGACGTCGCGCTCGGGGCCTGGCGGTTCGACCGGCCCGACGGCCACCGGGTGGTGCTGGGCATCCGGCCGGAGCATGTCGTGCTCGACGCATTGGGCATGACCTGGCCGGTCGAGGTCGTGGAGCTGCTCGGGTCCGAGATGCTGGTGCATGCCGGACGCCCGGGCGGGGCGTCGCTCACGCTCAAGATCGCCAACGGCGCGCCCGTGGGCGACGCCATCCGGGTGTCGTTTCCCGCAGCCCACATCCACGTCTTCGACGAGGCGACCGGCTTGCGGATCGAGCCGGCCCTCGCATCCTCGCGCGTGAGGGAAGCCGGCTCGCGTGCGGATGCGGGGGCCTGACTGTGTTCCATCGGAGGACGCACCACATGCGCTTCGTGACCGCCATCCTCCTCGCCTGCCTCGCGGGCCCGTCCGCGGCGTGGGCGCAGGCGGCGCCGCTCCCACCGCGCGAGGTGCCGGCCAAGACGATTCCTGTACCGGGCACCGTGAGCCCGGCCCTGCAGGCGATCATCGCCCAGCCGCTGCGGACGAACTGGGACAAGCCGCCGACGACGCCGGACGGCTGGAAGCAGCTCTCGGACGGCTTCGCGACGCTTGCCGCCCCGCAGATCGGGCCGATGTCCGAGCGCCTGCGGGTGACCGTGGCGCCGACGACGATCGACGGCGTGCGGGCGTACACGATCACCCCGACCGACATCCCCGCCGCGAACCGGGAGCGGATCGCGATCCACGTCCACGGCGGCTGCTACGTCCTCAACCCCCGCGAGGCCGCCCTGCCGGAGGCCATGCTGCTGGCCGGCTTCGGCCGGATGAAAGTGATCGCGGTCGACTACCGGATGCCGCCGGAGGCGTTCTTTCCGGCGGCGCTCGACGACGGCATGACGGTCTACAAGGCCGTGCTTCGGACCACCGCCCCCGACCGGATCGCGGTCTTCGGAAGCTCGGCCGGCGGCGCGTTGACCCTCGCGATGATGCTGCGGGCCAAGGCGGAAGGCCTGCCGCTGCCCGGGGCCATCGTACCCGGCACGCCGATGTCGGACGCGACGCAACGCGGCGACTCGTTCCAGACCAACGCGAGGGTGGACAACGTGCTGGTCTCGCCGGCGGGATTCTGCGACGCGGCCACGAAATTCTACGCCGCGGGGCACGATCTCACCGATCCCCTGCTTTCGCCGATCAATGGAGACGTGCGCGGATTCCCGCCGACGATCCTGACGACGGGCACGCGCGACCTCCTCCTCTCGAACACCGTCCGGATGCACCGCAAGCTTCGGCAGGCCGGGGTCGAGGCCGCGCTCCAGGTCTTCGAGGGGCAGTCGCACGCGCAGTTCTACCGGGACGATCGCGTGCCGGAGGTGAAGGAGGCGTTCGAAGAGATCGCGTCCTTCCTCGACCGGCATCTGGCGCGCTGAACCAGGGGCCGCCACGTCGCCCGCGACAGGCCGCGGGCGACGTGGCCTGCGGGGATGCGGCGGGCCGCAAACGAACCGGCCGCCTCCACGATCGCGGCCGCCTGTCACGATCTTGATCGGGGCACGCCTTCGAGGTCGAGCGAGGGCGTGTCATCCATGCGGCTCCTGCCGCGAAGAGCCGAAGCCCAGAGGACATCCATGGCGATCGCGCCCGTTGATCCGGCCCCGTCCAAGCCCCGCCCCTCCAAGCCTGTGCCCTCCAAGCCCGTGCCGGCAACGGATCCCGGAACCGCCCCGGCGGCCGGGACGCTCGAGCGCCTCGGCATCCGATTCACCGCCTGGGCGGAGCGCTGGTTTCCGGACGCCTTCATCTTCGTCGCCATCGCGGTCGTCGTCGTCGCCCTCGGCGTCCTGGCCAACGGCGCGCCGGCGGCGTCCGTCGCCAAGAGCTTCGGGGACGGGTTCTGGAGCCTGATCCCCTTCACCATGCAGATGGCCTTCGTCACCATCGGCGGCTACGTCGTGGCGGTCTCGCCGCCGGTGCGGGCGCTGATCGAGCGCATGGCGCAGGTGCCCCGGACCGGGCGCGGGGCGGTCGGCTTCGTGGCGGGCGCGACGATGCTCTCGTCGTTCCTCAGCTGGGGCCTCAGCCTGATCTTCGGCGGCCTGCTGGTCCGAGCGCTCGCCCGGCGGACGGACCTCCGGATGGATTACCGGGCCGCGGGCGCGGCGGCCTATCTCGGGCTCGGCGCGACCTGGGCGCTCGGTCTCAGCTCCTCGGCGGCGCAGCTCCAGGCCAACCCTGCGAGCCTGACCAAGAGCCTGCTCGCGATCTCCGGCGTGATCCCGTTCAGCGAGACCATCTTCCTGTGGCAGTCGATGCTGATCGCGGCGATCCTGTTCGTCGTCTCGGTGGCGATCGCCTACGCCTCGGCGCCGCGCGGGGCGACGGCCGTCACCGCCGAGACCCTGGGCGTCGACGTGAGCCGCGAGTCGACCGACATCCCGCCGCCGCGCCAGCCCGGGGAGTGGCTGGAGCATTCGCCGCTCCTAACGATTCTCCTCGTGGTGATCGCCGGCGGCTGGATCGTGCAGGAATTCGCCCGTCAGTCGTGGATCGTCGCGATCTCGAACCTCAACACCTACAACCTGCTGTTCCTCACCCTGGGCCTGCTGCTGCACTGGCGGCCGAAGCGCTTCCTCGTGGCCGTCTCGAAGTCGGTGCCGGCGATCGCGGGCATCCTGATCCAGTATCCGCTCTACGCGGCGATCAGCGGGATGCTGACCGTGCCGAAGAACGCGGCCGGCGCCTCGGCGTCCGATGCGATCACCCATGCCTTCGTCAACCTCAACACCGCCGGCACCTTCCCGCTGACGATGGGCGTCTACTCGGCGATCCTCGGCTTCTTCGTGCCCTCGGGCGGCGGTAAGTGGCTGCTCGAGGCGCCTTACGTGCTCCAGGCGGCCAACGAGCTGAAGGTCCACCTCGGCTGGGCGGTGATGATCTACAACGCCGCCGAGGCGCTGCCGAACCTGATCAACCCGTTCTGGATGCTGCCGCTGGTCGGCATCATCGGCCTGAAGGCCCGGGACATCGTCGGCTTCAGCTTCCTCCAGCTCATCGTGCACCTGCCGCTGGTGCTGTTCCTGCTCTGGGCCCTGGCCTTCACGTTGACCTACCATCCGCCCGTCATGCCGTGAGGGCGAGGCGGCGGGAGGGTCAGATCTTGCGCGATGCGCCTTGGCCGACGAGGACGGCGGCGCCGGCATCCGCGAGACGCCGCATCTGATCCTTCGGCGCGTCCGAATTCGTGACCAGCGTCCAGCGTTGCGGGAGAGCCGCCCAGGCGTTCTGCTCGGCCCGGCCGAGCTTGCTCGCGTCGGCGAGCACGATCACCCCGTTCGCCTGGCGCATCATCAGGGATTTGAGCGCCACCTGATCGAGGCTCGCCTCGCAGAGGCCGCGCCCCGCCACCACCCCGTCGGCGCTGAGGACGACGTGATCCGCGGTCATGAGGCGAAGCGCCTCGACGGCGAGGGGGCCGACCGTGCTCATGCTGGTGGCCCGCAAGGCGCCTCCCAGGACCACGAGCTCGATCCCCGGCGCCTCGGCGAGGGCGGGGAGCAGGGCGAGGTTGTTGGTGACGATGCGCAGGCGGCGCTTGGCGAGGAGCTGCCCGAATGCGGCGACCGTGGAGCCGGCATCGAGGATCAGCGTGTCGCCGTCCTCGACCAGCGTGATCGCCTTGCGGGCGATGGCGAGCTTCTCGGGCCCGTTCACGGCCATCCGCTCGGCCAAGGTCGTCTCGACCGGGTGGCCGGCGAGGATCGCGCCGCCGTAGGTCCGGCGGACGGCCCGGGTGGCGGAGAGGACCTGGAGATCGCGCCGGACCGTGGAGGCGGAGACGTCCAGGCGGGCGGCGACGTCGTCGACGTCGATCTCGCCGAGCTTCAGCGCCTCCAGCAGCAGCGCCTGACGCGCCTTGCTCCGCATCGACATGAGGACGACGACCCTACCGAGATGATCCGGTGCGCCCGATCCGACCCGGACGATCCCTTCGGGACGGCGGATCCGGGCGCGGCACGGGCTCGCCCGATCCGCCCTCCGCTCCGATCGAGGGGAGGGCGCATCATGCCGGAGGTCGGGCCGGCTGGCTATGCGGAAGCCGGTGCCGCCTTCGGCGCGAGGTCGACCGCCTGTCGTAGGGCCTCCATCAGGCTGCGCTCGTCGGCGACGCCCTTGCCGGCGATGTCGAAGGCGGTCCCGTGGTCGACCGAGGTGCGGATCACGGGAAGGCCCACGGTGATGTTCACGCCGGCCTCGAGACCGAGCACCTTGATCGGGCCGTGACCCTGATCGTGGTACATCGCGACGACCATGTCGTAATCGCCGCGTCCGGCGAGGAAGAACAGCGTGTCGGCCGGCAGCGGGCCGCGCACGTCCCACCCCCGGGCCCGACAGGCCTCGACCGCCGGCGTGATCTTCTCCGCCTCCTCGCCGTGGCCGAACAGGCCGTTCTCGCCCGCGTGCGGGTTGATCGCGCAGACGCCGATCTTCGGGTTCGCGATGCCGGCCTTCACCAGCACCGCATGCCCCCGCGCGATTACGCGCTCGACCAAGCCGGGCTCGATCTTCGCGATCGCGTCGACGAGGCCGATATGGGTCGTGACGTGGATCACCCGGAGCTTGGGCGAGACCAGCATCATCGAGACCTCCGGCGTGCCGGTCAGGTGGGCCAGCATCTCGGTATGACCGGGGAACTTGTGGCCGGCGGCATGAAGCGCCTCCTTGGACAGGGGCGCGGTGCAGATCCCGCCGGCCTCGCCCGCCTGCACCAGCTCGACGGCCTTGGCGATGAAGCGGTAGGCCGCCTCGCCGCCGACCGGCGACACCTGCCCGAACGGCAGGTCGGCGGGGACGACCTTGAGGTCGATGCATTGCACCGCCCCCGTGTCGAAGTCGGCCTCGCCGACATCGGCCAGGGCATCGACCGGTACCCGCGATCCGACGATCTCGCCCGCCTGCCGCAGGCGCCCGGCATCGCCGACGACCAGCGGACGGCACAGGGCCTGGACCTCGGCATGGGCAAGCGCCTTCATGATGATCTCGGGGCCGATGCCGGCCGGGTCACCCATGGTGATGGCGATGGTCGGACGTGTCATGAGAAGCTTCCTTCGATGCGGACCGCACGCAAGCGCTCGCGGATGCGGATGAGGCTGTCGGCGTCGCCGAAGGCGCCCGCCTTCGTCGCGACGGGGATGGCGAGGCGGCCGAGCGTGAGGCCGAGGGACACGCCGGGCTCGATCTCGTCGACGAGTCGAATCCCGTCGACGCCGAAGCGCGAGAGGAGGGCGGAGGCGGTCTCGCCCCCGGTGGCCGCGAACGCGCCGATCGCGGCGCCCAACGGCGCGAGCGCGTCGGCGAGGGCATGCACGAGGCGAGGGCCGAGGGCCATGTCGGGAACGCCCGCCATCGCGATCTCGACCAGGACGTCGTGCCCGGCGGCGATCGCGATCGCGACGCGTGCGACCGCAGCGGCCAACTCGCCCGGATCGCCGAGAAGGGTCTCGGACGAAACGGGCAGGTGGACGACGCCGTCGAGCGCCGCGAGCTTGCGGGTGGCCGCCCGGGAGGTCGTCGCAAGCGATCCCACCACGATCAAGCTGCCGCCCCGGCGCGACGCGATCCGCAAGGGCGCAAGCGCCGGTCTCGCCTCGACCGCTGCGAGGGCGTGGGCGAGGCCGGCGCTGCCGACGAAGAACGGCGCCAGCCCGCCCGACGGGCCCGCGGCGGCGATGCGCAGGCCCTCGG
>NZ_VRUV01000779.1:0-1549 GCF_008039455.1 Methylobacterium sp. WL116 | reverse complement strand
TGAGGCGCGAGACGCGCGCGATCCACGACGCCGCCCGACCCGGAGCATCAGCCGCCTTGTCGATCTC
Source organism: Methylobacterium sp. WL116 (assembly GCF_008039455.1). Lineage (NCBI taxonomy): Bacteria > Pseudomonadati > Pseudomonadota > Alphaproteobacteria > Hyphomicrobiales > Methylobacteriaceae > Methylobacterium > Methylobacterium sp. WL116. The sequence continues at coordinate 1,482 of NZ_VRUV01000779.1, read as the reverse complement.
GATCGGAAAACGGATCCTCCTCGGCTTCACGGCCGTGACGGTGGTGCTGATCGCCCTCGGGCAACGCCGCATCCGGCGGCAGCGCTTGGCTCAAGGCGACCGCATTGTCCAGCGCCCGGCGGGCGTCGGCGGTCCGTCCGAGGGCTCCGAGCAGCAGGCCGAGATGGTAATGGGCCATCACGTAGCCGCGATCGAGGTAGAGCGCGCCGCGGAAGGCCCGCTCGGCTTCGGCCTCGCGGCCGAACCCGAGCGCGAGCAGGCCCTCGTAGAGCCGAAGGGACGCATCGGTCGGCCGCGCGGCGAGCGCGTTCCGCAGGAGGCGCCACGCCGCGCCGGTGTCGCCGGAATCGGCCAGCATGCGGATCGTGCGCGCCACGTCCTCCGCCGTCTCGTCGACGACGGTTGGAGCGCTCGCCGCCGGCACCGGACGGATCGCTTCGGCGACGGCGTCTCCGGCAGGCACCGCGAGCAGCGCCTCGAGAGCCGGACCGGGTTCGATGGGAGTGGCGGCGGGCGGACGCTCGAGCCCGGCCGGCTCGGCAGGATCGGGAGGCGCGGGCAGTGACGCCGATTCGAGCGGGCGGCGATAGGCGACCGTGCCGGGGAGGTTCACCGCATCGAGCCAGCCCGCGAAGGCCGGATGGGGCTCCGCATGGCCGATCAGCAGCCAGCCGCCGGGCCGCAGGCGCCGGCCCAGCGCCCGCACGATCGCGGCGACGGTCTCGGCGCTGAAGTAGATCAGCACGTTGCGGCAGAGAATGAGATCGAACCCGTCGAAACCCTCGGCCGCCGTCCCGTCGACGAGGCTCATCAGGTTCTGGCGCTCGAAGCGCACCATGCGGCGAAACTCCGGCCGCAGGGCGTAGCCGCCTTCGCGGGCCGCCCCGGGGCTCGCCGGGATGCGATGGAAGTGGCGCAAGCGCTCCTCGACCGGCAGCGTCCGCAGCGCCCAGCGGCCGTACTCGGCCGCCCGGGCGGTGGCGAGGGCGGCGACGCTGATGTCGGTGCCGACGATCGCGACGCGCCAGTCCGCCAGGGCCGGGCCGAGCAGCTGGTGCAGCAGGATCGCCACCGAGTAGGGCTCGGCCCCCGTCGAGCAGCCGGCGCTCCAGACCCGGAGGCTGCGCTCGGCCGCGCGCCCGGCGATCAGGCCGGGTAGGATGGTCTCGCGCAACGCGGTGAACTGCTCGGCGTAGCGGAAGAAGAAGGTCTCGCCGATGGTGATCTCGGCCTCGAGCGCGGCCCATTCGCCGGCGCCCGCGTTCAGGCGCGCGTCGTAAGCCGCGGCATCGGCGACGTTGCAGGCCTTGAACCGCCGCCGCAGGCGGTCGAACAGCAGGTCGTCCTTGTCGGCGTAGTAGTGATGGCCGGTGCGCGCGATGATCCGCGCCTTGAGGGCCGCGTAGCCCGGATCGTCGTGGGGGCTCGGACCGGGCGGCCGACGCATGGGGTCCCGCGCCTTCCGCTCAGGCGGCCGGCAGC
>NZ_VRUV01000778.1:0-1553 GCF_008039455.1 Methylobacterium sp. WL116 | reverse complement strand
GGACAGCTGGCGCCGGCGCAGCGCGCGCGGATGGTCGCGCTGCTCGCCAAGGCCGAGGCCCCGTCCGACGGGCGCCTGCGCGGGCTTCGCACCACCATGCTCACCGATTCCGACCACGCCGCGACGCGGCACGCCCGCGGCTTCGTCGGCGGGGTGCTCGCCGGCCTCGTCGGCCATGCCGAGCTCTACGTCTCGGGCGGCGCCGAGCATCAGGGGCCGGATGGCGGCGGCCCCGTCGCGATCATCGCCGAAGCGCCGTGAGAGGCCGCCCATGACGTCGTCACCGCTCGCGTCTCCTCCCTCGGCCCCGGCCCCGGGCCCCCCCCGCGCCATCGGCGTCGAGACCGTCGGCATGACGAAGCGCTTCGGCGCCTTCGCCGCCCTCGACGACGTGTCGATGAAGATCGCGGCCGGCGGCTTCCACGCGCTGCTCGGCGAGAACGGCGCTGGCAAGTCCACGCTGGTGAAGTGCGTGATGGGGTTCTACGCCCCGAGCGCCGGCACGGTGCTGGTCGACGGCCGCGAGGCCGAGATCACCAACCCGAAGGGCGCGCAGGCGCGCGGCCTCGGCATGGTCTACCAGCACTTCACGCTGGTGCCCTCGCTCACGGGGGCGGAGAACCTCGTCATCAGCCGCGCCGACGCGCCCTCGGTGATCGCCTGGGGCCGGGAGCGCGCGCGGCTGTCCGCCTTCATGGCCGGCATGCCGTTCCGGCTGAACCTCGACCGGCCGGTGGCGGAGCTGGCGGCGGGCGAGAAGCAGAAGCTCGAGATCGTCAAGCAGCTCTACCTCGAGGCGCGGTTCCTGATCCTCGACGAGCCGACCTCGGTGCTGACGCCGGGCGAGGCCGAGGAGGTGCTGGGGCTGCTCCGCGCGATGGCCGACCGCGGCGACCTCACCGTGCTGATGATCAGCCACAAGTTCCGCGAGGTCGAGACCTTCGCCCGAAGCCTGAGCGTGCTCCGGCGCGGTCGGCTCGTCGGCGGCGGCGCGGTCGGCGCGCTGTCCCGCGACGACATGGCGGCGATGATGATGGGCGAGCGCAAGGTGCGCGTGCCGGCCGCGCGCCTCGGCGAGCCCGACGAAGCCCGCGAGATCCTGCGCATCGCGGGCGTGACCGCCACCGACGCCTCGGGCCTGCGCCACATCGCCGTCGACGCGCTCAGCGTTCGCGCCCGCGAGATCGTCGGCATCGCCGGCGTCTCGGGCAACGGGCAGAAGGAGCTCGCCGACGTCCTCGGCGGCCAGGTCCGCGCCACCGGCGGCCGGGTGGTGGTGGCCGGCGCGCCCTATGCCGGCACGCGGGCCGAGAGCCGCGCGCGAAAGGTGCGGTTCATCCCGGAGGAGCCGCTGCGCAACGCCTGCGCGCCGCGGATGTCGGTGGTCGAGAACCTGGGCTTTCGCGCCTTCGACCGGCGCGGCGACGACCCGACGGGCAAGCCGACCTTCTGGCTCGACCGGGGGGCGATGGCCCGGCGCGGGCGCGACCTGATCGAGCGGTTCAAGGTGAAGACCGCCTCGTCCGAGGCGCCGATCGCGACCCTGTCCGGCG
>NZ_VRUV01000777.1:0-1554 GCF_008039455.1 Methylobacterium sp. WL116 | reverse complement strand
GGTCCGGGCCGCGGCGACGGCCGCGTGGTTGCGTTCCGCCCAGGCGACGAGCGCCGCCAGCGGCTCCAGCATCGAATGCCCGAGCGCGTCGAGGCGATACTCCACGCTGGGCGGCTTGGTCGGGAAGACGTGCCGGGTGACGAAGCCGTCGCGTTCCAGTTCGCGCAGCGTCTGGGTCAGCATGCGCTTCGAGATGTCGGGCACGGCCCGGCCGAGGGCGCTGAACCGCCGCGGGCCGCCGGCCAGCACGAGCAGCACCAGCGTCGTCCACTTGTCGCCGAGGCGATCCAGCACGTCGCGCACCGGGCAGAGCGAAGGATCGACGGCCGTGGTCTGCCACTCCGCGAACCGCCGCACCAGTTCCGCCTGCTGGCTCATCGCCCGGTTCCCGCGAGGTTACCCTGTCCCAAAATACTGCCTCCTTATGCGCCGCCGAGGTCTCGAATAGGAAGCATGTATCGCAACCGAACCATGTGGACTGCGCCCATGACCTCTGCTCATCCCCGCATCGGCATCACCGGCGCATCCGGGCGCCTCGGGCGCCTCGTCGTCGAGGCCCTGCTGCGCAGCGTGCCGGCCTCCCGGATCGTGGCCGGCCTGCGCAACCCCGACGACGACGGCGCCAAGGCGCTCCGGGCCCTCGACGTCGAGGTGCGGCAGGTCGACTACGAGAGGACCGACACCCTGGACCGAGCCTTCGCGGGCATCGAGCGCCTGCTGCTCATCTCCTCCAACGAGTTCGGCAAGCGCGTGGACCAGCATCGGAACGTCATCGAGGCGGCCAAGCGGGCGGGCGTCCGCCGCATCGCCTACACCAGCGTCCTGCACGCCGACACGTCCCCGCCCAAGCTCACCGACGAGCATCGGCGGACGGAGCTCGTCCTCGCGGCATCCGGCGTGCCCTTCGTCATCCTGCGCAACGGCTGGTACACGGAGAACTACGCCGCCTCGATCCCGATGGCGCTCGAGCACGGCGCCCTCTTCGGCAGCGCGGGCCAGGGGCGGATCTCGTCCGCGGCGCGGGCCGACTACGCTGACGCGGCCGCGGCCGTGCTGACGGCCGCCGAGGTGGAGAACGGCCGCATCTACGAGCTGGCGGGCGACGACGCCTACACACTGGAGGAGTTCGCAGCCGAGGTCGCGAAGGTGTCGGGCCGGCCGGTGGTCTACAGGAACCTGCCCGAGGCCGAGTACGAGGGCGTCCTGCTGAAGGCCGGCCTGCCGAAGGACCTGGCGGCCTTCGTCGCCGCCTCCGATTCCGTCGTGGCGGAGGGTGCGCTGTTCGAGGACGGCCGCGACCTGAGCAGGCTGATCGGCCGACCCACGAAACCGATGCGCGAGACCGTGGCCGCCGGCGAGCACTGAGCCCCGAGCGCGAGCCCGGCCCGCGCACGTCGCAGGGTCCGGCATCCGCCGCGCCTCGCGCTTGCCCCGACGCCGGGCCACGAACAGGAACCCTCCGGCATGCCGACCTTCGTCGAGATGGATCGGTCGGTGACCGTGGCCGAGCAGCTCGCAGAGGAGAGCGGCGCGACGATCGGGGCCGAGCCGGGC
>NZ_VRUV01000776.1:0-1556 GCF_008039455.1 Methylobacterium sp. WL116 | reverse complement strand
CGCGCGGCGAGCGCGTTCCGCAGGAGGCGCCACGCCGCGCCGGTGTCGCCGGAATCGGCCAGCATGCGGATCGTGCGCGCCACGTCCTCCGCCGTCTCGCGCGGGTGGTGCCCATGCGATCATGCACGCCCGTGCCGGGCGCGCCGCCCGCGATCCTCGGCCTCGTCGCCCTGTCCGGACGGATCGTCAGCGTCGTCGGCCTCGCCCGCGCGCTCGGCCGCCCGGACGCGGACCGCGTCGAAGGCGGCCACCTCGTCGTCCTTCGCACGGCCGCAACGCCGACCGCGCTCGCCGTCGACCGCGTGCTGGGGCTCGCCCACCTCGCCGAGGCCGCCGCGGCGGAGGGCGGATTCGGCGGCGAAGCGGTTTCGCGCTATGCCGCGGCCGATCCCGGCCCGTCCGGCCTCGGCGACTTCGTCGTCATCGACCTGCCGCAGCTGCTGCGGCGCACCCTGCCTTGAGGCGCGAGACGCGCGCGATCCACGACGCCGCCCGACCCGGAGCATCAGCCGCCTTGTCGATCTCGATCGGAAAACGGATCCTCCTCGGCTTCACGGCCGTGACGGTGGTGCTGATCGCCCTCGGCCTCTACGCGATCGGCCAGATCGGCTCGGTCCGCGACGCCACCGACACCATCGTCGCCCGCGACCTCGCGGTGCTGCGCCAGCTCGACATCCTCGGCAACCAGACGCGCGACCTCGGCATCCTGCGCCGCAACGCGGTGATCGCCACGCTGATGAAGGCGCAAGGGCAGCCCATGCGCGACGAGGACGTCCTCACCACCTGGCGACGCACGGCCGCATCGACCGACGCGCTCTTCGACGACCTGATCCGCGAGGCCGACGCCTACCGCGCCCGCGCCCTCTCGGTGGATCGGACGACGGCCTGGGACCGCCTGCACGGCGTCCTGAGGCAGGCCGTCGCGATCTATCGTCCGTACCGGGATGCGAGCGAGGCGCAGCTCGTGGCCGCGGTCGGCGGCGACGTCACCGGCGTCGAGGCCCGCAACGCCGAGATCGGCCGCGCCTACGAGGCCACCATCGCCGCCGTCGAGCGCACCCGCGTCGCCCTCGACGAGAGCATCGCCGTGGGCCAGCGCGGGATCGGCGCGATCCACGAGCGCTCGCGGCTCTCGATCCTGCTGACGCTGCTCGCCAGCGTCCTCCTGGCGATCCTCGTCACGATCCTGATCAGCCGCGCGGTGGTGCGTCCGCTGGAGAGCGTGATGGCGTTCGCCGAGACGGTCGGCGGCGGCGACCTGTCCCAGACGCTGCAGGTTCGCGGCGGCAACGAGATCGGCCGGCTGTCCCGTGCGCTGAACGGGATGGTCTCTGGGCTTGCGGACTTGGCCCGGACGAACCGTGCGGCGACGTCGGACCTGAACGCGGCGGCGGCCGAGATCCGCGCCTCGGCGCAGGAGCAGGCGGCCTCGGTGGAGGAGCAGTTCGCGGCGGTGCAGGAGACGGCGGCGACGGTGGACGAGATCACCCATTCGGGCGCGCAGATCACGAAGCGGGCCGGCGAGGTGATCGCCACCGCCCAGGCCACGGCCCAGA
>NZ_VRUV01000775.1:0-1557 GCF_008039455.1 Methylobacterium sp. WL116 | reverse complement strand
GGGCCGGCCGTCGTGGTCGGCCGACAGCCTGCAGGCGGCGGCCGCCCGCACCGGGCTGACCTACGGCACCGAGGTGCCCGGCTTCCGGTTCGCGCGCGATCCCGCCTACCGGCAGGCGGTGGCGCGCGAGGCCGGGATGCTGGTCTGCGGCACCGAGATGAAGATGGAGGTGGTGCGGCCCGAGCCCGGCAAGACCGATTTCGCGCAAGCCGACGCCCTGGTGCGCTTCGCCCGCGGCAACGGCCAGCGCATGCGCGGGCATACGCTGGTCTGGCACGAGGCGCTGCCGCCCTGGGTGCGCCCGCTGCTGGCGCGGGCCACCGCCCCCCAGGCCGAGGACTTCCTGCGCCGCTGGATCGAGACCGTGGCCGGCCGCTACCGCGGGCAGATCGCCTCCTGGGACGTGGTCAACGAGGTGGTGTCGCAGGACGGCGGCGGCCCGGAGGGCCTGCGCGAGAGCCCGTGGCTCACCGCGCTCGGCCCCGGTTACGTCGACCTCGCCTTCCGCATCCTGCACGAGGTCGACCCGACGGCGGCCGGCTGCTGGAACGAGGACGCGGTCGAGCAGGGCGTGCCGTGGATGGAGGCGCGCCGCACCCGCGTGCTCAAGCGCCTGGAGGGGATGCTGGCGCGCGGCGTGCCGATCCGCCGCTTCGGCCTGCAATCGCACATCACCAGCACGGTGCCGATCGACCAGGGCCAGCTTCGGCGCTTCCTCGCGGAGATCGGCAGGATGGGGCTCGGCATCGAGATCACCGAGTTCGACATCGACGACCGGGCGTTCCCGGCCGACATCGCCACCCGCGACCGCAAGGTCGCCGACCTCGCCAGATCCTATCTCGAGGTCGTGGCGGCCGAGCCCGCGGTGCTGACCGTGATGTCGTGGGACCTCTACGACCCCGACACGTGGCTCAACGACCACCCCTACCGCAAGCGTCCCGACGGCCTGCCCCAGCGCGCGCTGCCGCTCGATGCGCAGTTTGGGCGCAAGCCGCTCTGGCACGCGATGCGGGCGGTGTTCGCCCAGGCGCCGGACCATGCGGCGGCGCGGGCGAAGCTGCGGTAGCGCCCCTCGGGCCCAGGGGGCAGGATCTTGACGTCGCGCAGCTCGCCGTCGCGCGGCGCCTCCTCGATGCCGTGCTTCCGCGCCTTCGCGACGAGGCCTTCCATGCCCTTGCGATGCTCCGGCCAATGCTCCGGCCTGGTCTCGCCGCCCTTGGCCGGGATCGGGCTCCGCAGCACCTCGGCGTGCGTCCGGATGCCGCCGAGCGACGGCTCCGGCATCCGCTTCCGCCTGGCGTCGCTCGCCCGGCCGATCGGACAAGCATGCCCCCGTTCCGGCGACGCGTTCGACACGAAAGCGTGACGGGCGGGGCGGCCGGCATCGCCCGAAATCCGCCGGCGGGACCGTTCCCCGGGCGGCGGATCTGCTAGGCATCCTGTCTCGCCCGAGGGGCGTGCGCACGGCGGTCGCGCCGCTGGAGGCCGGGTCTTGGGCGCGATCGACGAGACAGGGGCCCGAGCCCGGGCAAGGGCGGCGAGACCAGGCCGGAGCAT
>NZ_VRUV01000774.1:0-1578 GCF_008039455.1 Methylobacterium sp. WL116 | reverse complement strand
AGCGGAAGATCGCGTCGAAGATCGATTGCGGCTGCGGGGGCTGCGGCGGGGCCGGGGCCGGGCCCTCGTTCGACGGGAAGAACTTGCGCGAGGGCTTCTGGCGCGGCTGGACCGGGACGCCGCGCGGCGCCTCGACGTCGACCTGGCCGGCGGAGTTGACCTGCTGCACGGTCTTGGCGGCGTCCTTCGTGCCGCGCTTGCGCTCGGGCTTGGCGGCCATCGCCGGCACGTCCTCCTGCTCGCGCGCCTCGGCGATGATGTCGCTGCCGCCCTTACAATCCACCAGCCACACGTCGTAGATCGGGTGCTCGATCGCGTGCAGGCCGGGGCTCGAGGCGAACATCCAGCCGGTGAAGATCCGGCGGTACTTGTTCTCCAGCGTCACCTCGTCGACCTCGAGGAAGGCCGTGGTCTTGGCGCTCTCGGTCGGCGGCCGGGTGTAGCAGACCCGCGGGGTGAGCTGCAGCGCGCCGAACTGCACGGTCTCGTCCACCGCCACCTCGAACGAGACGATGCGGCCGGTGATCTTGTCGAGGCCGGAGAACACCGCGGTCGGGTTCTTGATCTTGTCGGCGGAGGCCGGGCCTGCGCAGAGCGCGAGGGCGGCGAGGCCGAACGCGGCCCGTGCGGTGATGCGGCTCAAGGCACGCCCCTCTCGGCAAGTGAACGACGCGGCGCGCGGCCGGCGGATCGACGCGTTCAATACGGAAACGGTGGTGGAAAAAGGGCGCGGCCTCCGTGGTCGCGACGCGGGCGGACAGGGCCTGCAGGTCTCGTTTCCGGCCCCTCCCCGTCATCCCGGGGCGCCGGAGGCGAGCCCGGGATCCAGCGCCGCGGGTCTCGCTCCAGTCTGCGCCTCGCGGCGGCCCTGGATTCCGGGCTCTGCTGCGCAGCCCCGGAATGACGGAGACCGGGTCGTCAAAGCAGATCCGGCCTCGGAGGCCTATCCAACCGGAGGGGAGACGTGCCGGCCGGACTGGTGGGGGGGCTATTCGCCCGGCGTCCACGGCACGTAGTCGCCGGTGGCGGCGGGGCGGGCGCCCCAGGAGAGCTGCGAGCCCTTCGGGCGGTAGGCGTCGGCCGTGCCGGTCATGTTCTCGACGTGGGGCTTCTGCCACTCGCGCGGGGTGTAGGCCTCCTCGCTCGGCGGCAGCTCGATGTTGTGGCAGAGCCAGCCGCGCCAGCCGGGCGGGACCTTCGAGGCGTCGGCGTAGCCGTTGTAGACCACCCAGCGCCGCTCCGAGCCGACCGAGCGGTCGATCAGCGCCCCTTGCGCGCGGTAGTACTTGTTGCCGTGGTCGTCGCTGCCGACGAAGTTGCCGCTGCGCGCGGTGTAGAGCGCGAGCGACATCGTCTGCCCGTTCCACCACGTGAAGATGCGCAGAAGCGTGTCCTTGAGCGCCATCGCCGTCTCCGAAGCCTGCTCGCACGCGCGGCCGGGGATCGCGATCCGGGCTGCGCATGCAGAGCGCGGTTATGAGCAGCGGGTGCCCGCAAGTCCAGAACCAAGTCCGAAACCCGAGTCCGGGCGCCGGTGACGCCGCCGGGCGGGCGTCGCCGCGGACCGGCCCCGTTGCC
>NZ_VRUV01000773.1:0-1579 GCF_008039455.1 Methylobacterium sp. WL116 | reverse complement strand
CGCGCGGGGCCGTGCACCCCGGCGGCACGGCGCTCGCGGCGGAGGCGCGGGTCACCGCGATCCTGTTCCTCGCCGGCGCCGGTGCCGGGCTCGTGTACTGGCTGATCGCCGGGCGAAGCGCTGGGCGGCCCCCGACGCGGGCGTGACGTTTCCGCGACACGGGCGCGCTTCGGGGCGGCCCGGCGGGATGCTTCGGATGCGTCGAACCGTCGAACCCCGGTCGGCCCGCGCAGGATCCCCCTGGCGGCGACGAGGGACGAACGATGATCGCACGCCGCCCGTGGACGACCCGGACCGCCCTCGCCCTGCTCGCGGCCCTCCTGCCCGGCGGCCCCGCCTGGGCCGGCTCGGCGGCGCAGCCGGGCCAGACCGTCGGCCTGCCGGCGGGGGCGCAACTGCCGGTCGGGTTCTATTTCGTGAACCTGTCGAGCTTCGGCGTCCGCGACACGCGGCCCCTGGACTCGGAATCGAACGTCAACCTGCCGACCTTCGCCTGGGCGACGCCGTGGACGATCGCCGACGCGCGGCTGCAGTTCTTCGTCACGCAGCCGGTGGTCGCCTCGAGCGGGCGCGGCGCGCCCTACCAGAGCGGCGTCGGGCAGCCGCTGCTCGCGGCGCAGCTCGCCTGGGACCTCGGAAACGACCTCGGGTTCAGCTACCTGTTCGGCGGCTACCTGCCGATCGAGACCCGCTTCCTGACGCAGTCGGCCTCGATCACCCAGCGCTTCGCGGTCAGCTACACCGGCAACGGCTGGAACCTGACCGCCAACCTGCTGCACGGGATCTTCATCGACGACCGCTCGCCCACGGGCACGCTCTACCCGGACTACCTCAACCTCGACCTCACCGCGACGAGGAAGCTCGGCCAGTGGCAGGTCGGCGCCGTGGCCTTCGGCTCGACCGACCTGCCGACCGGGGTCGGCAGCGACCGGCCCCAGGGGCAGATCGCGGTGGGCGGCCTCGTCGGCTACAATTTCGGCCCGGTGAACCTGCAGGCCTACCTCACGCGCGACGTGGTCGAGCGCAACTACGGCGGCCGGGAGACCCGCGGCTGGCTGCGCGCGATCGTGCCGCTCTACCAGGACAAGGGCGAGGTGGAGCCGAACCGCACGCTGGTGACGTGGCGCCAGGGCGAATGACCGGCGCCTGCCGGACGGTCGCGGCCGTGCTATCGGGAAGCGAATGAGATCGATCCGCGCCGCCCTCGCCGTTCTCCTCATGCTGGGCGGCCCCGCCCTCCCGCAGGGCTCGGGGCCGCCGATCCCCTCCGACGACGCACGGATGCTGCCGGTGCAGGCCGCGCACGGCATGGTCGCGAGCCAGGAGGCGCGGGCGACGCGGATCGGCGTCGACATCCTCAAGCGCGGCGGCAACGCGGTCGACGCCGCGGTCGCGGTCGGCTTCGCGCTGGCGGTGACCCTGCCGCAGGCGGGCAACCTCGGCGGCGGCGGCTTCATGCTGGTGCACCTGGCGGACCGGCACGAGACCGTGGCGATCGACTACCGCGAGACCGCGCCGCAGGCCGCCACCGCCGACATGTTCCTGGCGCCCGGCGGCGAGCCGGACCGCGCCGCCTCGC
>NZ_VRUV01000772.1:0-1579 GCF_008039455.1 Methylobacterium sp. WL116 | reverse complement strand
CTCGCGCCCCCGCCCGGCTGCCCGTTCCACCCGCGCTGCCCGGCCGCGATCGCCGTCTGCCGCACCGAGCTTCCGCTGCGCCGCTCGGTGGGGCCGGAGCATGAGGTGGCGTGCCACCGGGACCGCGGCGAGCTCGGGACGGGGGACCGCACGGCGTGAGATGTCGGCGGATGGCCTTCATGACGATGGCCTGCATCCGGCCCATGCCGCGCCTGCGGACGGCCGTCGATGTCCCCCGAGAGCGGTCGTCCATCGGCCGCCCGGCACCTTCGCCTCGGGGCCGCGTCCACACCCCGGCCACGAGGTTCGGACCCTGCGGTTCTGTTGTACCGGTTTCGAGGAAACCCGTACAACGCATGCCGGCCGATGAGAGCGCGACCCAGTCACGTGCAAATCGCCTTCGCCGATCTGATCGCGAAGGCATTCGATGCGGAGTTCGACGCCGCGTATCCGGAGAATGGACGCTTCGCGAAGCGCGCGCGCCGTGACCGGGCGGCGTTCCGGTAGGGACGATGCGATCGCGCCGCTTCGCCAGCGTGGTCGGGTTCACGGATCCCCGCTTCTGCCGGAGGCGGCGCGGGTCCCCTCGTCCCGTCCGGGAGAGGGGGCCGAGTCGGCGATGCGAACGATCCGTTCGAACCTGTGTCAGCCCGGCTCCGCCGACCCGCGCAGCGCTGCCGCGTCCGCGTGGATCGCCCGGAACAGCGTCGGCGCACCGCGCATGAACACCAGCACGTCGTCGGCGAGGATCGGGCCGACGTCGTCGGGGGTCGGCAGGTTGTACACGTACTTGCGCACCGCGATGTAGAACACCTTGCCGTGCAGCGCCCAGACCGCCTCGATCTCGCGCTCCTGGAACGGCAGCACCTCGGGCGGCGCGAGGCCGAATTCGACCCGCAACTCGGCGCAGACGGGCAGGATCAGCGCCTCGCGCAGGATGGCGAGGTAGCGCGGGGTGATGTCGACCGAGCGCAGGCCGGCGAAGACGAAGATCCGCACCCATTCGTAGTCGAAGATCCGGGCGGCGTATTCCTGGTAGAACCGCACCAGCCGCGCCTCCAGCGGATGGCTGCGGTCCCGCACCATCGGGCCCCAATCCGGGTTCCAGCGCGCGACGAAGACCCGGTCGTAGACCCGCTCGATCAGCGCCTCCTTGGTTGGGAAGTAGCGGAAGATCGCCGAGTGGGTGATGCCCATCCGCGCGGCGAGCTCGCGGGTCTGGCCGCCGAAGCCCTGCTCGGCGAAGAAGCGGGTCGCCGCCTCGACGATCTGCCGCTCGCGCTCGGCACCCGGCAGGTGGCGGCGGCGGCGCGGCGGCCCTTCGGAATCGTCCCCGTCCACGCTGGCTCCGCCCTTCCTCCCCCGCGTCGGTCCCCATCCACCGAACGTTGTCGCGACGAGACGTCAAGGTTTGACGGGTCGGCGCGCCGAGGGCAACCTGGGGTGAACACCGATGCCGAGGCGCGGGCGGGCGAACCCCGGAAAGGCCTCCCTTCGCCCTCGCTTCACCGGAGGCGGGCCCTCCCGACCTCGGCGGGCGCGCCCGGAGCGCGGGCAGGCCCCGGATCCGTGCGGGGCC
>NZ_VRUV01000771.1:0-1583 GCF_008039455.1 Methylobacterium sp. WL116 | reverse complement strand
CCTCGTCGCTGCCGACGCGGCCGGCCAGCGCCCCCGCCGAGAGGCGGGTGAAGGTCTCGAGGTCGGCGCTCGCGGCGGCGAGCAGCTCGTCGCGCTGGTTCTGGAGGTGGAGCGCGGTCAGCCCCGCCAGGCAGGCGAGGAAGGTCGCCAGCAGGGCCGGCACCGCGTAGCGCAGCCACGCCTCGGCCTGGACGAAACGCGCGGCCGGAGCCCGCGTCGGCCAGTGGATGCCGAGAATCGTATCCGCACGCGCGGAGAAGGAAGCGGAATCCGCCTCCGGCATGGTCGACCTCGTGACATGAAAGCGTCCGGGCCGTGCTGCGCCGGCCTCGAATCTGAATTCAGTTCATCACTTTCCCGGGTGATTTGTCCACGGCTTTTTTCCGGCCGAGCTTGACTCCCGGCCGCATCTACCGACTCGGATTCGGCGGAGAATCGTCAATGTTAAGCGATGGTTAACCGGCTTCGAGGGTGCGGGCGGCGATGTCGGCCACGTCCCGCGAAAGCGCGGGGATCGCCTTGATCCGGTTGAGGATTTCGGCGGCCTTTTCCCGCCGCGAAATTTCCCATCGGCGCCACGGGGAAAAGGCGGTGAGGAGGCGCGCGGCGAGCTGCGGATTGATCCGGTCGAGCGCTTCGATGCGCTCGGCCACCAGGGCGAACCCGGTTCCGTCGGCCCGCGCGAACTGGGTCGGGTTTCCGAGCGCGAAGCTGGCGATCAGCGCCCGCACCCGATTCGGGTTGGTCATGGCGAAGGCCGGGTGCTCGGCGAGCCCGGCGATCCGCGCCCGCGTGCCGTCCTCGGGGATCATCGCCTGGATCGCGAACCACTTGTCGAGGACGAGCGGCTCGTCGGCATAGGTGCTGCCGAAGGCGGCGAGCGCCGCCTCGCGGGCGTCCCCCGGGATCGCCGCGATCACGCCGAGGGCGGCGAGGCGGTCGGTCATGTTGCGGGCCTCGCGCAGCTGGGCGAGGGCGCCCTCGGTCCCCGCCGCGGGATCGGCTGCCGCGATCAGGTCGAGGCAGGCGTTGGCGAGAGACCGGCGGCCGGCCGAGGCCGCATCCGGGCTGTAGGCGGTCTCGTGCGACGGCCGCAGCGCCGACATCAGCCCGTCGAGGCGCGGGCGCAGCCGCGTTCCGAGGACCGCCCGAAGGGCGGTGCGGGCGGCGTGGATCGCATCCGGGTCGATGTCGGCGGCGATCTCGCTGGCGGCCTCGCCCTCGCCGGGAAGCGCCAGGACCAGGGCGGCGAAGGCCGGGTCGGCCAGGGCCTCGCCGTCGAGGAAGGCCCCGAGCGCGTCGGCGAAGGCCTCGGCCGCCCCCGGCGCCGCCGGTCCGAGGATCAGGCGCATCGCGATGCCCTGCGCCGCCTGCCAGCGGTTGAACGGGTCGGTGTCGTGGCGGAGCAGGGTGAGGCGCTCGGCGTCGGTCAGGTCGAGGTCGAGCCGCACCGGGGCCGAGAAGCCGCGCAGCAGCGAGGGGACGGGCGGCTCGGCGACGTTCTCGAACGCCACCGTCGCGGTCTCGGCGTCGAGGACGAAGACGCCGCCGGCGACCGCGGCCGACGTCGCCCCGGCGAGCGG
>NZ_VRUV01000770.1:0-1589 GCF_008039455.1 Methylobacterium sp. WL116 | reverse complement strand
CCTCGGCGCCGCCCATGCCGCCCTGCGTCCGGGCGGGGTCCTCGCGGTCTGGTCCGCGGGGCCTGACCGCAGCTTCGGCCGCCGCCTGCACGATGCGGGCTTGAGCGTCGAGGAGGTCGCCACCCGTGCCAACGGCCGAAAGGGCGGCGCCCGCCACGTGATCTGGCTCGCAGTACGTTCCGGCCGCGGCTGAGGCTGGAATTACTTCATCCCCTGCGCGACCGACCGGCCGGTTCGAAGCGCGGGTCCCATCTCCCATAAGGAGAAGGACAGGTTGAGGGGCGTGAGCTTTGCCGAGGAGTCACGCCCCTCACCCCAACCCTCTCCCACGGGAGAGGGAGCGTGCCGTGCCTCGCGCGATCGATCCGGTGACGCGACCGTCACATCCGCGCGCAGAACCCGACCATGCCGGCGGCTTCCGACGGGCAGGAAGCGGTTGCCGTCCCGTCGGTGCCTTGCGAGAAGACCGGGGTGCCGGCCTTGAGGCAGTAGGCCGAGACGAAGACCTCGCCGCCCGCGCAGGCGATCTCGCAGCCGGTGGCCGGGCAGGTCTCGCTCCGTACCGCCCGGAACGGCGTTGCTGGGGCCGCGGCAGGGAGCGCGGCGGCGGCAGGTCCCGCCGGGCCGGCCTCCCCCTTCTGTCCCGCATCTCCCTGGGGGCCGGCCGCGCCTCTGGGGCCCGCCTCCCCTTTCGGACCCGTCTCGCCCTTAGGACCCATCTCGCCTCTGGGACCCGTCTCGCCCTTCGGGCCGGCCTCGCCCGCCGGTCCGGCCGGGCCGGGAAGCCCCGCCACGCCCTGCGGGCCGGGCTCGCCGCGCACCCCGGTCTCGCCCTTGGCGCCGGCCTGTCCCTCGGGGGCGCAGTTGGCGATCACGGACTCGCGCTCGTCCTCGTTGCTCTTCAGCGACACGACGCAGCTGCCCGGTCGGTAGGGCAGACGGAACAGGAAGCGGCCGCGGGAATCGGCCATCACCGACACGTCCTCGTCCATCACCACGACGGCGCCGCCCTTGCGCACCGAACCTGAGATCCGCAGGTCGCCGGCCTCGATGCGGGCGTCGTAGACCATGATCGGCTGGGACGGCGCCTGAGGCCGACGCGCACGCTGGCGGGCCGGTGCGGACGCGGCGGGCGCATCGATTCCAGGCGCCGCCGGCTGCTGGGCCTGCGCGCCGCCGCCGAGGACGAGGCATCCGGCGATCAGCGTGGCGAAGCGCGCGCGATGAAGGATCATGTCGGACATTCCCCGCCGCAGGATCGCGCGGCGGCGGGACATTGCCGCCCGGCTGCCACCGGGGTCAACCCTGGCCATGGCCGCCTCCAAATGGAGCCGATCCACACCCTTCCACACCCGTCCACAGGCCAAGCTGCTGCCCCGGCGGGACTATTTTCGGGCGGTGCGAAACCGTTTGAAAGTGTTCTTGTTTTGTTCCTATCTGACGTCATGTCGGAGCTGGGACGGGATGGAGCGGTCGCGTGACGAGCCGGATGAGCAGGGACCGTCCACGGCGGAACGGCTCGCGGAATTGCGGGCCCGCCTCGACGCGGAGCGGCGCCCCGGCGCGGGCGGCGTGCTGCCGTTGGGCGT
>NZ_VRUV01000076.1:0-13260 GCF_008039455.1 Methylobacterium sp. WL116 | reverse complement strand
CGGACGGGGTCGGGGAGGCGGAAGCAGCGGGGCGATCTCGTCCCAGAGATCGTCGGGAAGAAGTGCGCGGGCCATGAAACACCAACGCACATCAACGCTCAGGGTGCCGTTCTGTTAGGCGCTCTAAGTCCCATCGCTCCGCTTGCCGCGGGCGACCTCGCGCATGGCCTCGTCCGGCAGCGGCCGCTGAAGCTGCAATGCCTCCACCACCGGCGCCTCCAGCCACGTGCGCCACTCCTCCGGCGTGGTCAGCAGCGCCGGCATCGCCTTCGGATGCACCGGCCCGACGACGCCGTTCGCCTCCGTCGTGAGGAAGGCGTAGAGCCGGTGTTCCTCCTCGACGGGCTCGTCGCGCTTCGGGCCGCGCACGCCCGTCCACGGTCGCCAGATCCCGGCGAAGGCGAACAGCGGCCGGTCCTCGTCGAGCGCGAACCACACCGGCGTCTTGCGCGGCTTGGTGTCCGCGTACTCGCTGAACGAGGACACCGGCACGAGGCAGCGCTGCTCCGGCTTCAGCCACGGGCGCCAGTAGGGCGACCTCACGTTCCGCACGTTCGTGACCGGGTGCTGCGGCCCCTTGCTCGACGGCGAGGGGAAGCCCCAGCGCATCATCGCCAACGCGCGCTCGCCCTCGGCCAAACGCACCACCGGCGCCATCTGGTCAGGGAAGATCGCCGGCAGCGGCGGCAGGTTGCCGGTCTCGTCGCGCTCGACCCCGAAGGCCTTGCGGATCGCGTCCTGACCCCTGTCGAGGCTGTAGAGGTTGCACATCCCGACATCGTGCGCCGCCAAAGCGCGAAAGAGCAAGGCACGCTGCGCGAGCCCGATTGCATCCCGCATCATATGAATTCAAAATTCGCTCGCGCGACTTGCCCCGATGAAGGGCGAGCGCTGCGGAGGACCATCGATGAGCACTCGGCGCGACTTCCTGCATCTCACGGCCGCCGCGACGGCGGTCGGGGCCCTGGTCGGGTCAGCCTCGGCGCAGGCGCCAGCCTCGGGTCCGGGGCATCCGATACCCCCGCCGAGCGGAGAGGCTCTGCGTCTCGTCACCTTCGCACCCGACGCGGGCAGCACGCCGCGGCTCGGTGTGGTCCGCTCGGACGGGCGCGTCGTCGACCTGACGCAGGTTGGAGTGCCGGGCGTGGATCCGGCGCAGATGGTCTCGCTCATCACGGCAGGACCGGCCGCGCTTGATGCCGTGCGCCGGGCCGCGGCCGCCGGGGATGGCCCGCAGGTCGAGACGGTGCGGCTGCTGGCGCCGATCCCGGCACCGACGCGCAACATCTACGCGGTCGGCTGGAACTACCTGGAGCACTTCGCCGAGGGTCAGGCCGTCCGGGGGACGAACGCCGAGTACCCCGCCCATCCCGTGTTCTTCACCAAGGGCGTCAACACGATCAACGGCCCCTACGACCCGATCCCCTACGATGCTTCGGTGTCGACGGCGATCGACTGGGAGGTCGAGCTCGCCGTCATCATCGGCACGGGCGGACGCAACATCACAGAAGCCGACGCGATGGCCCACGTGTTCGGCTACAGCGTCATCAACGACACCACGGCGCGCGACATGCAGATCAAGCTGCACGGCGGGCAGTGGTTCAAGGGGAAGAGCCTGGACGGGTACGGACCGATCGGCCCGTGGATCGTGCCTGCATCCGACCTCGATCCCTCGAATCTCCGTCTCCTGACCCGCGTCAACGGCGTGGTGAAACAGGACGCCTCGACCGCTCAGATGTACTTCAAGGTCGCCCGCATCATCGCCGAGCTGTCGCACGGCCTCACCCTCGTGCCCGGCGACATCATCGCCACCGGCACGCCCCCCGGCATCGGCAACGCGCGCAAGCCGCCCGAATTCCTCAAGCCGGGCGATGTGATGGAGACGGAGATCGTCGGCCTCGGCACCCTGCGCAACGTGATCCAGGCCGTCCCGGCGTAAGTGGTGCACCCTCGATCGAGAGGCGGGCGCTCGATCAGCCGGCCACCGCGATCGGCAGCGCGCCGACCTGCGTCGTGGGGCGCGGCGTCCGCATCTCGAACTTCGTGCCCCAAATCCGCACGGCCTCAAGGTCGGCACGGGTCAGCAGAACGCTGCCAACCGTCATGGGGTCCGGCACGCAACGATTTTGCAACGCAACACGTTGGCTTGGTATGCCAAGCGTCACCCCCTTCGAAATCACGATCTTAGCGGCCGGCGCTCAGCGTACCCTGTTCGCCTCGACCGAGCGGGAGGCGGCTCTGATGGCCGAGTCGGTGCTGCGTCGTCTGGACGGTAAGCCTGCCCTTATCGGTTTCTGGATCGACGCCCCGGATCGGGGCGCCCTGAAGCGCCTGGGAGCCTACCTCGGAAATGTGCTCGTCGAGATGACGGGTACGGGTGAGGTGCTGGTATAGGCGGCGTGTTCAAGAACGCCGCCGACGAGACCGGCGAGCTGGAAGGCGCAACGCTCCTTGGGCAGTTCGGCGAGGTGCCGGAGGATTTCGCCGAGAGCCTGCGGGGCGGATAACGGTACGGGAAACCCGCCCGATGGACCGGGCGGGTTGTCGCGAGGCTAGGGATTTCCGGCGTCGCCGCCGCCCTGCGCTTGGTCCTTGTCATCCCCCAGCCGATTGGCCGAGTGATCCTGGTACTGCTCGGTCTGCACGGTCTTGCTGTCCAGGCCGCGCTCATCCCCATGCTGGGCCTTGTCGCGATTGCTGAGCACCGCGTTGTCCTCGATCACGCCTTCCGGCAACTCGGTCATCGCTCCCGAGCCCGATCCCTTGCCATGGCTTCCAGGGTGCATGCCGTGCTTGCCTGCATTCGCCATCGTCGCTCTCCTGTCGTTCCAGGGGGCGGATCGATACGCCCCCGCCGGATGAGCAGGGCAAACCGATCGCTGCAGGGCTCGTTCCTGTGGCACGTGAACGCGTACGGTTCGGCCCCGCCCCGGTCTGCTCACGGGACGGGGGGAATCCCGGATCTCACCGCGTCTCGACGACGCCGTCGCTGGGGCTATCCTGCCGGGATGCGACGAGCGTCTGGCACGGTAACGGCTTGGCAACCGCACGCGCATGAAAATCGCGGCATGCCGACCTTGTCCGCCCCGCGCCTACTCACCTTCCTCGCTTCCGCGGTGCTGATCGGCCTGGCGGTCGCCAGCCTCTACACGAAGGTCCCGATGGTCGGGCGCACGGTGCTCGTGCACCGGCAGTGGTTCTTCATCGGCGCCTACGCTCTGCTCGCGCTCGGGGTGACGACCAAGAGCCTTTGAACCACCCGCCGGGTCGACACGACCGCAGGTCCCGCTAAGTCGACGCTGCGAGGGTCTCCATGAGGCTTGCCGCGCGGGGTGAGCCACGGCCTCGCGGAGGTGGGCCTGCATTCTCAGCGCGTAGCTCAGAAGCTGCCCGACGTGATCCTCGATCGGATCGCAGACCTTCACGCACCGCATCGGGAACGGAACGATTTGACCCCGAAGCACCACCCGACCACACCGGCCGTAGGTGCCCTTGTTCCAGGCCGAACATGTGGACCGTGCACGGCTTGCTGCCGGGTTCCCGCGATCGAGGTGCTTGCCAAGCCTGCGGGCGTCCTCTGTCGGCATAGCACTGGGACGGCGTGCGGGATCTATCAGGATCGCCCTGAGGTGTGCGTGCGGTGGTACTGTCTCTGGCGCAAGATCGGCGCATTGCCGAACGCGCTGAGGCCAGACCGATCAGGGGTGATCTTCGCGATCGAGGGCAGTGCGCCTTGCGCGAATGGTCTCGAAGGGGCCTGCGTCGTGGGTCGCGCCGTGGAAGGAGCGGGTGCTATCGGGAGTGCGGAAGCGACCGAGGCGTTCGCTATGTTCGTCCGCGAAGGGTCGTTGCCGGTGTGGAAGGTGTCCAACCGTAAGGCGACCCTGATGCGCCCCGATCAGCGCATCCAAGCACTGTAGATTCGGGGCGCCGACTCTGCCGGAGGCGGGCTTTTCAGGTGCTTTGCCCATCCCCCGGACGGGACAGTTTTAGGCTGCCTTCAGATTGCCGGCAGACAGCTTGCCGCTGCGCTTGTCGGTCTCTTCCTCATAAGAGACCTTCTGGCCCTCGACCAGGTTTTGCATCCCGGCGCGCTCGACGGCCGAGATGTGAACGAACACATCCTTGCCGCCGTCATTCGGCTCGATGAAGCCGTAGCCCTTGGTCTCGTTGAACCACTTAACGGTGCCGATGCTCATAGAAGTTCCTAGACGTCTCGGGCGCACCAAAGCGGGGCGCTCGCAGGCCAAACGGATGGCCCTCACGCGACGTTCCAAAGAGCGAAGCCCGCCGCGGCGGTGCCGGGCGGGCTGAGCCTCGTCAAGGCCATACGGGCCCGAACTGGTTTACATGCCGTGGCGCATCATGCCCCGACGATGCATGCGGTGGCGCATCATCGGCCGGCGCATCATACGACGATGCATCATCCGGCGCTCCATGCGGACATTCGTCACCAGCTCGGCGGGTGCGGCCACAGCGGCGGACGGGCCCATCGGTGCAGCGGAGGCGGACGTGGAGAGCGACGCTGCGCCGAGCGCGGCGAACAGGGCGGCGGCAATGATGGATGAGCGCAAGATGGTTCTCCTCGCATGCCGCCAGAAGCGACAGCCTTCTCCCGTCGGTCGACCGGAGAATGGAAGAACCAAGCTCAAGCTCGTTTCGATCCGTTCGATCGTGGACCCGTAAGCGCGTGGAATGCGCAGCCGGGCACCTCGGATATTCCTCCGGTCCAAAAGGCCGATCGGCGACGCTTCACCGACACCATGGCGCTGCTCCACACCAGCGCATAGGCGTGGGCGGTATCGAGCCCGTTGTGATGGGATCTCCGTCTCCCACCCGCCTCGCCACCTGATCCGGGGGCCGGTTGATCTGCATCAGCATGACGGCCGCAAAGCAGCAGAGGGCCAGCGACGTGATCCAGAGAAGGGCTCGTGCGGTCCGCTTGGTACGCTTCGACATGCCCGCGAAGGTGTCGGCCGGCGGTTAGCAGGCGCTTAATGGAACGCTGAAGGCGAAGCAGGCCGGTCCTCCGATCCGATCACGGCGGATGGGTGCGTCGTTCATCGCACCGGCCATCCGGTCCTGAGCCCGGCTTGCTGGGAAGGTGCCCGTGATCCGTTGCCAGCCGGTCGATCAGCAGAGGCGGCCGGGCCGGCATACGTCTGCGTACCCGGTGTTGGTATAGTGCCGGCGAACAGGGAAGGCGCTGCCCGGCGCAGGCGGCCCTCTTGAGCCCCTCGGCGATCCGCCGGCTCGATCACGCCTTGAACGCTGTACGCGCCGAGGCCCTATATGTCGGGCATGATCACCTTCACGCCGAACCCGCATACGATACGGATCAACCCGTCCAAGTCGGAGCCAGGACGCTTCGACTGGACGATCATGAAGGATGATTTGGTCGTACGCCAATCGATCCGATCTTTCGGATCACAGGGGGCATCTGAGGCAAGTGCCGATACGGCATTTCGAGAGATAACAGCCCTTTGGCAGACTGCGCGGTAAGTCCAGGACGAGCCGAAAGTACCGATTGGGACGCTCGGTTCACGACGGTACCTGCCGCCTAGACGCCCGCACGGTGGCGGCGACCGCTTTTGTTTGTCGCGACGTGCTCGCGGCACCGCGCAACGACGACCTCATGCGCGCCGCCCCACCATCGGCGTGCCGGCGGCCCCGATGCCCGCCAGGATCTTGCTCAATCTCAGCTGAAATCCTCAGGATCCTTTGGAGTTATTTTCTCTGTACCCGATTGCCTCCGCGAGGCGTTGTCCCTTCAGAACCAGCAAAATGAGGCGATCATGCGAGAAATCGCGCTGCCGTCCATGCCGGTGTACGTTGGTCTATGTCTTATGATCCTGGGAATGGAAGCGGAGCACTTGGCCTGTCGCCGATGGCGCATGGCACAGCATTCCAAGGAACTCGATATCCGGGTGGTGCTGGGCTTCAGCCTACCCCTGGCAGGGTTCCTCCTGATGTGGCTCGGACGTGCCTGATCTGAACTCGCTGCCGGATCACGGAATCGAACATGCAAGGAGCGTTTTATGCCTCAGCAACCGAGCCTCGCGGATCAGCGATCTCACAGGGCTGACGATGCCGGGTGTTCCCCTGTAGCCGAAAGGGATGCCGAAGCCGACGATACGTTGGCGCAAGCTCGTATCGAAAAACATCGTGAAGCCGCCAACCACGTTCGCATGACGGTCACGGGCAACGCTGCGAACGCCGAGAAGGGCGACAGCGGAAAGGACGATCAGTGAGGCATGCGCTTGAAGGCCCGACATCAAGCGTTCACCGGTCGTCGAAGCCAAAGCCTGCAAGTTGATCGCCACGGCTGGCAGGATCGAGGGCGGGAACATCCAGCGTCACGCCGTCCCGACATCGTGGCCTATGGAAGACCAAAGCGCTTCCAAGAGCCTCGACCGCTGGTCGGAAAAGCCGGAATTCATTTCGGTGATCCGGAGGATCGCCTCGTCGACCGCATCCAGTCCTCCGATGGCGTGAATGCTTTCACCGATTGTGCGAAGCTGCGCCGCGATCGTCGCCGAGGCCGACTCATTCAAGAACGGTGTGTGGCCCACTTCGGTATCGTCGAAGCGGTTCCACTCGATCTGTCGCAGAAGGGCATCGACAGCGCAGTCCTGATTGGTCGCGATGTGGTCCTGCTCCTGAATTGCCTGAGGCCTTCGACCGAAATTGTAGGGCTTTGGAGCGACCCTCCCCGCTCTTAAGGATCAGATGAATGGACGTCGTTCTCACACCGACAGGGTCGGCCGGCAAGGCATGGGATCTCAAAGATCGGCTGGGACGGAGCCTCGGCAAGATCACAAGGCCGAAGGATACCGACGATTTCCAGATCCAGCCGGATGAGGCGGGCCTTCTCGTGACTGTGAAACGCGCGCACGCCTCCCTCGACGCCGCGATGTCGGCCATCGCAAGCGTCGCCAATGGCGCGTGCACGCTGGACAGCCAGGATTGGGGTTAGGGCTCAAAGCGCGAGATACGCATGTTCGAGCCATGAGACGCGATACATTTGAATGCGGCTCGGCTCGGCGCGGCCGTTCGTTCCGTCCCTTCGGCCAGCCTCGTTCCTGCTGGCGAGCTGATCCGGACGGTGACTTTCGTCCGGCTCCGCGCCTTCTCCTCACGGAACCGGCTGCCGGAACCACCTCCGATTTCGGAGATGAACTTCAGACCCGCACGCTCGAAGGCTCCTGGCATCGGTCGGCTCCGCGTTTCGCCCCGTGGACGATCTGCTGAGGCAGCGAAGGAAGCGGAAGGTCGTGCTCGTCCAGCAGGAAGGCTGCGCTGAGTAGCGCCCGGATATGTTGCTCGGGACTGGCCGACTCATGATCTGCGCGTCCAGCACCTGATCGGCGAGGAGGCCGGCAAGGCGGGAGACCTCGGACAGGCGTTCCCAGGGCTGCCGTCGTCGTCTCGACCGAAAGCGCCGAGCGCTTCGCCGCCACCGTCGCCCCGCTGGTCAACCGCGACGGCACCTTCGACCGCTCCGCCATCAAGCGCGCCGCGATCCGTTCGGCTCAGGCCCGCAT
The DNA here is from genome assembly GCF_008039455.1 of Methylobacterium sp. WL116. Taxonomy (NCBI): domain Bacteria; kingdom Pseudomonadati; phylum Pseudomonadota; class Alphaproteobacteria; order Hyphomicrobiales; family Methylobacteriaceae; genus Methylobacterium; species Methylobacterium sp. WL116. Next base: position 5,716 of record NZ_VRUV01000076.1, on the reverse strand, counting down.
GGAAGTGACTGGCGACGCCTGGGGCATGTGCATGTCCTATGCGCTCGCGGGCGCCTGGGCCGGCGCCAAGGTCCTCCCGCGCCGACCGCGCGCATCGCGGTCGGACCGATGGCCTCCGACCGGATCCGCTCCCCCGCCGTCCGCCTGCTGCACGCCCGGCAGGATCACGCGGTCTGCCTCCGCCTTGGGGCCTCCTACCGGCACCGGATCCGCGGCCGGCGAGACCGATCAGCGCGAGGCCCATGCCTGGGCGCTCGGCCTTGCCCGCCGCTGACGCCTCGTCGCTGCCGAACGGAGCGAGACGCGCTGATGGCCGACCTCGCCCGCCGCACCGTTTCTCGGTGCCTTCCTGCCTCTCGTAGCCGCACGGATGCCTGCCATCGCCTCTGACGGCGTGCTGCCGGTCGCGGCGGCCGAGCGCGCGGTGATCCCGTTCGCACCTCTCCCTTGGGGCGGCCGGGGCAACGATCTGGCTGCCGCTACCGTGGCTTGAGGTCATGGCGGGACAGTAAGGCAGGCGCGTTGGCGCTTCGCTCAGCGGCACAGCGGCAGCCCAGCACCAGGCAGGCAGGGGCCGCCGACAATCGGGCAGCCCCCCATGCTCTCGAACGTGGCCTGCCGCGCGAGTCGCTGCGGAGCGACACTGGCGAATGTGGCTCCCGCCGAGAGGCAGATCAGGCTGAGAGCGAACATCGTGCTCTCACCGCTTCCTCGGCGCACCGGACACGGGCAGGACGATCGACCCGGCACGAAGCCGCCCGGCATCGATGTGTCGAGACCGCCAAGATCGCATCGCTCATCTGAGGGATGCGATCTTGGCTCTCGTGCCGGCGTCAGCCGAATCGCCGTATCGCGCCTCAGCGCTTGCCGTCGTGATCACCATCGCGCATCGCGCCAGTTGGCTCCTGGACATGAGCTTCGAGGAACCAGAGCTGCTTATCGACGCCGCGCGAGACCTCAGTGAAGAGGTCCGCCGTGCCGGCATCGCCCGCCTCGTCGGTGTCGTCGATGTTTTGGCGGACGGCGTTCGCATAGACCGCATAGCGATCGATCAGCGCCGCAAGATGGTCTGCGATCCGATAGGCGTCGAGCGGATACGGTGCGAGCTGCGAGCCAGCGGCCACCGCGGTCGCCGTGCCCCGCGCCGTGCCGCCGAGCTGCGTGATGCGCTCGGCAACCTTGTCGTTGTAATCGTCGAGTTCGGTACGGAACCCATCCAGCATCAGGTGGATGCCGATGAACTGCGGACCCTTCAGGTTCCAGTGGGCCTGCTTGACCGCCAGCGCCAAGTCGATGCCGTCCGCGAGCCGGGCGTTGAGCGCGTCGGTCGAGACCTGCTTCGCGTTGGACTTGGTGCCGTTCTGGGTCTCGTGGAGGCGCTGCCCCTGGGAGGCGTTCGTGTCGGCCATGGTAGGTCCCTTCAAGTTTCAGCAACAGCCGGAAGGCGCTCTGCAGCAGCCTAGGCGACAGCGTCTGGGATGCGCGCGATGAGCGCTCGCTCCCTTCAAGACCGCCATCGGGCGCCGGTTCCTCTGCAACGATCGAACGACGGTGCTGGGCACCGTGGGTGGCTAGAATTACCGCGCTGCTCGGCGAGCAGGAGCCGGATGAAGAGGCCGAGCCTCGGGCGATCCTCGTGGGGCGACTTCAAGCCGAATGCGGGCTAAAGGCTGCATGCAGGCGCCGATGCGATTGCACGGCGCCTCAGCTGGCGGGCACAGGCTCGCCATCCTCCACCCTTACGGAGACCGGATTGAAAGAGCCCGAGCAAGGCAGTCCTGAAGCCATCTACGTCTCAGCCATGGTCGGAGAGATGATGCGTCGCGTCCTCGATGACGCCCTTCTCGACCTCGCCAAAGCGAAAGGGCCGAGCTACCTTGACACATTCCTTGAACGTGAACTCGCACGTTACAGCGACCTGTTCCGCGAGCGGGTGGACGACAGGCCCGAGACCACGGATGCGTTGCGAGCTTGGTTCCTCGTGGATGGACAGACAGCCCTACGGGAAGTTGTCGCTCGCGCTATGACCGCTGCGAACCGCGAGTAGTCAGTCTGAGATAGCGCCGCAGCCGATGCCGGATAGGGCGCACTCGGGAAGCGGGTTCCCATGATGCTGGACCTGCTACAGCAGCTCCCGGGGCCTCACTCCGAAACGTCCCCCGGATGATTTCGCTTCACCGCTGCATGGGTCTTGCTTGCAAGGCTCCACCTCGCCGCGCTGGATCACCATGCTCGACCGCCGCTCCTTGATCCTCGCTGCCGGCGCGAGCGCGATCGCGACCAGCGTTTGCGCTCAGCCACGGTCCGAGCGCTTGCGGCTTTGGCCCAGCGCCCCACCGGGTGGGGGCGGCCCGATGGGGACCCAACAGGCCGAGATCGATGGGGCCGCCTTCAACATATCCGAGCCCCTGCTGGACATCTTCATTCCGCCCAAGCCGAACGGTGCCGCGGCACTCGTCGTCGGCGGCGGCGGTTATCGACGCATCGGCCTGGTCAAGGAGGCCTATCCGGCCGCAGGCTGGCTGACCGACATCGGGGTGACGGCCTTCGTCCTCACCTACCGCCTACCCAACGAGGGCTGGGCCGACGGCACCTTGGTTCCCCTGCAGGACGCGCAACGGGCCATGCGGACGATGCGCTCGCGGGCGGAGGCGATGGGGCTCGACCGGCAGCGGATGGGGGTCGTCGGCTTCTCGGCGGGCGGACATCTCGCCGGCACGCTCGCGATGCGTGCCGGCCTACGCACCTACGCGCCGGTGGACGAGATCGATCGGCAGTTGGCCCGTCCCGACTTCGCGGCCCTGATCTATCCGGTCGTCACGCTGGAGCCGCCTTACGACAACACGGGCACCCGGCGGAACCTCGTCGGCGAGCAGCCGAAGCCCGAAGCGCGGACCGCCTGGTCGCTCCAGACACAGTTGCGTCCGGGCTGCCCGCCGCTCTTCCTCGTGCAGACCGACGACGATCCCGTGATCAGTCCGGAGAACAGCCGCATCCTCGACACGGCCTGTCGGCACATGAGCGTCCCGGTCGAGTTCCACCGCTTCAGCAAGGGCGGCCATGGTTTCGGCATTGGGGAGCCGGGCACGCCCGCAAGCGTCTGGCCCACCCTGTGTCATGCGTGGCTCCAGACCCTCGACATGCTGAGTTGAAGGCTGAACGTCGCTTCCGGTGCGCTGATCTCATCCAGATCAGGGGATCATCCGGGCACCGCGATCCGCGAATGGTCGTCGGCTGCATCGGCCGGGCGAACGCGCTCAAGGGGCCCTGGGGGAGCGGGTTTCTGTGACGCACCATGGTTTACTGGGACGCTCGGAACCCGCCTTGACCGTTCCGGTTGCAATGCCGTGCCCGACACCGCTTACCTGCCCCGCATATCCGCGTTTCTCAAGGCCGCAGGACCCGGCCTTGTCGTGATGCTCGCCGACACCGATGTCGGGAGCCTGATCACCGCCGCGCAGAGCGGAGCGCGTTGGGGCTATTCCCTGCTTCTGCTGCAACTCCTGCTCGTGCCGATCCTCTACATCGTTCAGGAACTCACCGTCCGCCTCGGCACGGCGACAGGCCGTGGTCACGGCGCGCTAATCCGAGAGCATTTCGGACCCGCTTGGGCCTGGATTTCATTTGGCGGTCTCGTCGTGGCCGGTATCGGAGCCATCGTCACCGAGTTCTCGGGGATCGCCGGCATCGGTGACCTGTTCGGTGTGCCGCGGATCGTCAGCCTTGGTTTACCGGTGGCGATCCTGCTGTGGCTGGTGTTCACCGGGGGCTACCGGCGTGTCGAGGTGGTAGCCATCGCCGTCGGCTTGTTCGAACTCGTGTTCATCGGACTCGCTATTGCGGCCAAACCTGACCCAGGCGAAATCCTGGCCTCGTTCGCGCACATATCGCTAAACGACGGCGGCTTCCGGGTTCTCATCGCAGCCAATATCGGCGCAGTCATCATGCCATGGATGATCTTCTACCAGCAGTCGGCGATCGTCGATAAGGGCCTTGGCTGGCAACACGCACGCGACTCGCGCCTGGATACCCTCGTCGGTGCGATCATCTCGCAATGCGTGATGGGGGCGATCCTGATCGCGGCGGCTGCCACCATCGGGAAGGGCGGTCGCGGAACAGCCCAAGGGCTCGATACGGTCGGCCAACTAGCAGATGCCTTCACACCGGCGCTGGGCCCATGGCTCGGACACGTCGCCTTTGGGGTCGGCATCATCGCGGCGGCGTTCGTGGCACTCAACGTCGTCGCACTGTCGCTCGCCTGGGGCTTCGGCGACCTGACGGGCCGAGCGCACTCCCTCACCTTGTCGCCGCGTCAGGCACCAGCCTTCTACGGCGCCTTCACCTTAGTTGTGGTCGCAGGTGCGATCGGAGTGCAGCTCGTACCGAACCTTGTAGCGCTCAACGTCGCCGTAGAAGTGATGAACGCGCTCCTGCTGCCGCTGGCCCTCGGCTTCCTCATCCTGCTCGCCACCCGTGCCCTGCCGCCAGACCGGCGGGTCGAAGGCACCTACAAATGGGTGGTCTACGTCGTATCCGGCCTCACGATCGCCTTCGCGATGGTTGGTGTCCTCGATGGGGTTGGGCTGCTCTAGGGCGATCGCAACCCGATCTCGAAGCGGAGTCAGGGCCGCGCCGTCCACTCGTCCGCCGTCAGTTCCGGGCCGGTGACGCAGAGCATGCCGTTCGTCACGATGCCGAAGCCATCGGCGATCCACGCCTGCCAGTCCTCGACGTGGATCGTAGGAGGTGCTTGCCGCGGCGAGATTGCCGGGCCGCGTGGACGGAATGGCGCCGAACGATCGTCCCGCGAATGAGAACGGGGCGCCGGCCCGGGAGCCGGGACTGTTCTCGACACGCAATCGCGCGATCGAGAGCACGTTGAGCACCATCCAAGGCGTCGCGGATCCGCCCGGCTCGGATCATCGGTATGCCAAAGCGGGCTCGCGCCGTGCGGGCGAGGGTTGCGACCTCGGGAGAGGCGGAGCCGGTCAGACGGTTCATGAGCCCAGAAGCGGCGGCACCGGCGGCCGGAATGGCTGCATCGAAAGCCCCTCCTACCATTGCGCCCGTCAGCGCATTCCCCGCCACGTCGCATGTCCGACACTACGCTCGCCGGATTGCAGGTCGCACCGGGACGCGTCAGGGTCCGCCGTGACCTGACGCCGTTATGGTCTCCGCGCCTTGAACCTGCTGTCGGTCCCGTAGGTCGCCACGGCCTCGGCTGGGATGCGGTACAGCTTCCCGCCCTACTCATGCATTGCCGGCGATGCGGCAGCAGCAGATGGGACATTGGAAAGCGGCGGATCGGACTACAGCGCAGCGGTGAGCGGGGATAACCTTTGAAGCCCGGCAAAAGCTATACCACACCTATTGCGTTCGATCCGACTTCGGATAGAATAGAATTCGTTCCAGTCCATCTAGAATTAAACAACTCAAGCGCGCCCTAAAAGGCGCGCTTTTTTGTTTCTTGCCCCGATTTTTAGACGGTCGGGTTCGGAAAACGACAAACGCCCCAGGAGGTCTCTACTGGGGCGTTGTTTGATCGACCGACCCATCCAACCGAACCGCGGCTCTGGGCGAGCCGCGGCCGATCCGGCAGGTCCTAGTACGAGCCGAACTTGTAGTTCAGGCCGGCGCGCACGACGGCGAACTCGGTGCTGTTGTTGCGGTTCAGGCCGCTCTGCACGACGGTCACGCCCGGCGAGGTCAGGGTCAC
>NZ_VRUV01000769.1:0-1594 GCF_008039455.1 Methylobacterium sp. WL116 | reverse complement strand
GAAGGCGTCGTCGCCGCGGTGCTCGTACCGGGCGGCGGCCCGCCGCAGCACGGCGAGCCTCAGCGGCGGCGGGATCGGAGGCCCGTCGCCGCCGTATCCGGCCACGAGATCGACCAGCACGGCGCGCCCGGCCGCATCGGGGATCGCGGCGAAGAGCAGGCCCGGCGCCTCGATCCGGTCGGCGGCGAGGCTCGCCGAGCCCGCGGCGAATTCGGCGATGCCGCCATCCGCTGCGGAGAACCCGGCGCGCACCAGGGCGACGAGGGGGCTCAGCGGCACCGGCACGCGCCCGTCCGCGGGCAGCCGGTCCAGCACCATCCGCCAGGTGCCGGGCACGAGGATGCGCCGGGTCTCGGCCTCGACCTCGCTGCGGGCGGCCGCGATCAGGCCGGCGAGCAGGTCGTCCTCGGTGGCGTCGTCCGGGTCGAGGCGCAGGTAGCCGCGCAGCTCGGGCACGTTCCGGCTCTACGACGAGCCGCCGGCCGGCGCGCAGCCGGTCTACGCCCTGTTCGGCGACGCCGAGATCCGCGACGATTCCGTCGACGGCGCCGTCCGCCACCAGCACAGCCACGCGCTCGTGGTCTTCGCCCGGCCCGGCTCGGTCCGCACCGCGCTCGACGCCGCCGAGCGGATGTCGCTCCTCGTCGCCGATCCGGCCCTGGCGCTCACCGGCCACGCCCTCGTGACCCTGCGTGTCCAGGCCATCGCCACGCGGCGCGACGAGCGCACCGGCGAGGCCCGCGCCGTCCTCACGCTCCAGGCCGTCACCGAAAGGAACCCGACATGACCGCTCAGAAGGGGAAGGACCTGTTGGTCCGCGCCGGCAACGGCGCCGGCGGCTTCGTCGCGGTGGCGGGCCTGCGCGCCCGCCAGATCGCGTTCAACGCCGAGGCCATCGACGTCACCAACGCCGATTCCGCCGGGCGCTGGCGCGAGCTCCTCGCCGGTGCCGGCGCGCGCCGGGCCGCGATCTCGGGCTCCGGCGTGTTCCGCGACGAGGCCTCCGACCTGCGCCTGCGGCAGGTGTTCTTCGACGGGGTCATCGAGACCTTCCAGGTGGTGGTGCCCGCCTTCGGCACCCTCGAGGGGCCGTTCCAGATCACGGCGCTGGAATACCGCGGGAATCATGCCGGCGAGGTCACCTTCGACATGAGCCTGGAATCGGCCGGCGCCATCGCCTTCACCGCGCTCTGAGCCGGCACGGGCATCCCGACGCCGGTTGGGGAGCGCGACCGCGCGCCGCCGCCAGTGCGGCGGACGCCTTCGGCCGGTTCCGGTCGAAGGCCACCAAGACGAGCATCCCGACCTCGGGAAGCAAGCGCGACCGCGCGCCGCCGCCGGTGCGGCGGACGCCTTCGGCCGGTTCCGGTCGAAGGCCACCCAGGAGAACCCCTTCATGGTCAACCGCAGGCGCGGCGAGGTGCCGCTCGATCTCGGCGGCACCCGCTACACCCTCTGCCTGACGCTCGGCGCCCTGGCGGAACTCGAGGCCGCGCTGCAGGCGGGTGACCTCGTCGGCCTGGCCGAGCGCTTTTCCTCTGGCCGGCTCGCGGCGCGCGACCTGATCGCGCTGCTGGGCGCGGCGCTCCGGGGC
>NZ_VRUV01000768.1:0-1595 GCF_008039455.1 Methylobacterium sp. WL116 | reverse complement strand
GCCTCGCCGCGGATCGGCCTCGCCACGATCCGGCAGGCCGCCGGCGTCGGCATCTCCAACGCGCTGGGCACGCTCAATGCCCGCATCGGCCTGCTCGCGCTCGCCGCCTTCGCCGGCGCGGCCGAGGTCGGGTTGTTCACCGCCGGCTACCGCTTCTTCGAGCTCGGCGTCGCCGTCGCGATCACGCTCGCCGCGCCCTTGGTGCCGGTGTTCGGGCGCGCCGTCGGCACCGGCACCCTGCTGGCGCAGGCCCGTCTCGCGCTGCGTCTCGTGCTCGCCGCCGCCGGTCCCGGCGTGGTCGCGGCCTGGGTGCTCGCCGACCCGCTGGTCCGCCTGCTGTTCGGGCCGGACTACGCCGCCAGCGTGCCGGTCCTGCGCATCGCCGCGCTGATGGCCGCCGCGATGATCGCGGCGACGATCCTGTTCTCCGCCCTGATCGCCCTCGGCCGCACCGGCTTCGCGGTCTGGTTCAGCGCCACCGGCTGCGCGGTGAACGCGATTCTCTGCCTCGTGCTCGTGCCGCGGGCAGGCGCCACGGGTGCCGCGCTCGCGGCCCTGGCCGCCGAAATCGCGATGCTCGCAGTGGTTGTATCCGTGTTCCACCGGTCCGTCGGGGCGCCGCTCGTGCCCCGCGACCTGCCGGCGATCCTCGCTCCGCCCCTCGCCATGGCGGCCTGCGTCTTCGCGAGCCCGGCCGCGCTCGCTCCCGTCGCCCTGCCGGCCGGCGCGATCCTCGCCCTCGCCGGCGCCCTGTGGCTGCGCCCGCGCAATTCTCTCCCCAGCCTCTCAAGCCCGGAAGCCTCGTCATGACGCCGGATACGCCCCCGCCCTCCGAGACCCCGATCCTGTCGGTGATCATCCCGACCTACGGCCGCGCCGAGACCCTGCGGCTGACGCTGGCCGCCTTCGATCGCCAGGAGACCGAGGCCGCCTTCGAGATCGTGGTCTGCGACGACGGCTCGGTCGACGGCACCGGCGCGGTGATCAGCCGGGCGGTCGCGACCGCGCGGCGGCCGGTAGTGCACCTGCGCCAGGAGAATGCGGGGGCGAACGCCGCCCGCAACCGGGCGATCGAGGCCGCCCGCGGCACGCGCCTGCTCATCGTCAACGACGACACCATCCCCAGCCCGAACCTCGTCGCGGCGCACCTGGCGGCCCATGCCCGGCGCGGCGGGCGCGAGACGGCGATCCTCGGGCGGATGACGATCGACCCGGCCCTGCCGTTCTCGCCGTTCGCGGCGCTCCATCACGACGCCTCCTACGATGCGCTCGCCGGCAGGGTCGAGCTCGGCTGGGACGCGTTCCTGACCTGCAACGTCAGCGTCGACGCCGGCTTCCTGCGCGAGGCCGGCGGCTTCGACCAGCAGTTGACCTGGCACGAGGACATCGAGCTCGGCGAGCGGCTGGCGCGGCGCGGGATGCGCCTGTTCTACGAGCCGAAGGCGCTGGCCTACCACCACCACTTCCTCGACGAGGCGGCCTACCTGCGCATCGCCGAGCGCGAGGGCGCGGCCCTGGTGCTGTGGTACCGCAAGCGCCCCGACCTCGCCCCCGACCTCGCCCGCCTCGGGCTCGTCGGCCCAGAGCCCTTCGGC
>NZ_VRUV01000767.1:0-1605 GCF_008039455.1 Methylobacterium sp. WL116 | reverse complement strand
TTCCTCGGCCTCGTTGGCTACACGCTGGCGGAACTGAAGGGCCAGAACCACCGCAAGCTCGTCACGCCGGCAGAGCGCGACGCGCCGGCCTATCACGCGTTCTGGGACGCATTGCGCAAAGGGGAGTCCCAGACCCGCGAGTTCAAGCGCATTGCCAACGATGGTCGTGCGATCTGGATTCAGGCGACCTATAATCCGGTGCTGGACCGCGCCGGCCGCGTTAGCAAGATCGTCAAGTTCGCGTCCGACATCACCTCGCAGGTTCAGCGCGCGATCGACCATGAAGGCCAGCTTGCTGCCCTCAACCGCTCGCAGGCGGTGATCGAGTTCTCTCTCGACGGCACCGTCCTGACGGCCAACGCCAACTTCCTCGCTGCCGTCGGCTACCGGCTCGATGAGATCCGCGGGCAGCGGCACAGCATGTTCGTCGATGCGGACGAGCGGACGGGGGAGGCTTATCGCAACTTCTGGGCTGAGCTGGGACGCGGCGAGTTCATGTCGGGCGAGTTCCGGCGGATCGCCAAGGGCGGTCGTGAGGTCTGGATCCAGGCAACATACAATCCGATCCGTGATCGCGATGGGGTTCCGATCAAGGTGGTGAAGTTCGCGACCGACATCACGGCCCAGGTGCACGAGCGGCAGCGTTGCGCCGAAGCGCAGCAGGCGATCGGCACCGATCTCGACGCGATCGGCCAAGCCGTCGAGAACGTCACCCGTCAGACGGCCGAGACCGCCGGCACGGTGGGGCAGGTGTCCAACGACATCCAGTGCGTCGCCTCGGGCGCGGAGGAGTTATCGGCTTCGGTCGGCGAAATCAGCCAGCAGGTGAGCCATGCCGCGCGGATGGCCGCCCAGGCGGTCGAGCAGGCACAGCGCACGGGCAGCATCGTCGCCGGGCTGAGCGGCCAGGCGGCGCAGATCGGCGACGTGGTGACACTGATCCAGGGCATCGCCGCGCAGACCAACCTCTTGGCCTTGAACGCGACCATCGAAGCAGCGCGCGCCGGCATGGCCGGGAAAGGTTTCGCGGTGGTCGCCTCCGAGGTGAAGGCGTTGGCTGAGCAGACCGCCAAGGCGACCGACCAGATCCGTGAGCAGATCTCCGCCACACAGGCCGCCGCACGCGAAGCCGTGGATGCCATCGGCTCCATCCAGGGAACGATACGCTCGCTCGATGAGGTGTCGGGCGCCATCGCCGCTGCTGTGGAGGAACAGTCCGCCGTGACCCGGGAGATGTCGGGAAGCATGCATACGGCCGCCCACGGGGTGACGACGATCGCCGGAAGCATGGAGGACATCGCCCGGGCAAGCGAGCAAGTCGATCAAGCCACCCGAAAGGTTCGTCAGGCATCACGAGCGGCTGTCTAGAGACGTCGTCCCAGGCGCGGACGAGATGAGCGCTGAGTTCGCTTCTCTTGTCCGATGGTCCAAGCCGACGCGGTCGGTCGTCGGCTCAAGCGCACGTGATACGATCGTGGATGCCGATCAGGAAAACGGATCCACCAACGCAGTGCCGGTTCGCTTGCTGCACAAGGCCTACGCGCTCGACGGGAGATATTACGATCGGGCATCGAAAGATTTTGGACGTCTTCGTTGCAGATGCAC
>NZ_VRUV01000766.1:0-1607 GCF_008039455.1 Methylobacterium sp. WL116 | reverse complement strand
CACGCCCTGCGCCACCGCCGCCGAGGTCGCCGAGCGCGCCGACGTCGTCATCCTGATGCTGCCGGACACCCCCGACGTCGAGACGGTGCTGTTCGGCGCGGACGGCGTCGCGGCGGGCCTGAGGCCCGGCACGACCGTGATCGACATGAGCTCGATCTCGCCGATCGCGACGAAGGACTTCGCCGCCCGCATCAGGGAGCGCGGCGGCGCCTATCTCGACGCGCCGGTCTCCGGCGGCGAGGTCGGGGCGAAGAACGCCGCCCTCTCGATCATGGTCGGCGGCGACGAGGCCGATTTCGGGCGCGCACAACCGCTGTTCGCGGCCATGGGGAAGACCGTGACCCATGTCGGCCCGGTCGGATCGGGCCAGGTGGCGAAGGTCGCCAACCAGATCATCGTCGCGCTCACCATCGAGGCGGTGGCCGAGGGTCTGCTGTTCGCCTCGAAGGCCGGCGCCGACCCGGCCAAGGTCCGCGAGGCGATCACCGGGGGCCTGGCCACCTCGCGCATCCTCGAGCTGCACGGCAAGCGCATGATCGACCGCACCTTCGATCCGGGCTTCCGCATCGGGCTGCACCAGAAGGACCTGAACCTGGCGCTGGAGGGCGCCCGGGCGCTCGGGCTCAGCCTGCCGGCCACGGCGCTGGCGCAGCAGCTGTTCTCGGCCTGCGTCGCCAACGGCGGGGCGGCCTGGGACCATTCGGCGATGGTCCGCGCGCTGGAGATCATGGCGAACCACGAGGTCGGCGCCGCTTGACCCACGCTCGATCGATCGATGCCGCGATGGTATCGATCGATCCATCGTTTGGATTGGAAGGTATCGACCGGGCGGACTAATCTGGAAACCTCAAGGAAACCGACCGCGACGGGCACGCATCCGTCGGGCGATCCCGAGGAGGAAACCATGTCGCTGGCGATTCCGGTGCAGAGCGCGACGCGCATGCGCGTGCGCTACCTGATCCTCCTCGTGCTGTTCGCGGTCACGGTGCTGAACTACGCCGACCGCGCGATCATCTCGATCGCGGGCGTGCCGATCGCGCAGGAATTCGGCATCACGCCCGTGCAGATGGGCTACATCCTCTCCGCCTTCAGCTGGTCCTACGTCGCGGCCCAGCTGCCCGGCGGCTGGCTGCTCGACCGCTACGGCACCAAGTGGATCTATGCCGGCGGCGTGTTCTTCTGGTCGTTCTTCACCTTCGTCCAGGGCTGGGCCGGCTTCCTCGGCGCGGGCTCCGCGGTGGCGGTGTTCTTCCTGATGCGGATGCTGGTGGGCATCGCCGAGGCGCCGTCCTTCCCCGGCAACGCCCGCCTCGTCACCGCCTGGTTCCCGGCGGCCGAGCGCGGCAAGGCCTCGGCCGTGTTCAACGCGGCCCAATACTTCGCGCCGGTGCTGTTCGCGCCGCTCACCGCCTGGGTGACCCAGAGCTTCGGCTGGCGCTACGCGTTCTTCAGCATGGGCCTGATCGGCCTGGCGATGGTGCTGCTCTGGGTCTGGCTGATCCACGACCCCAAGGACCATCCGAGCGTCACCTCGGGCGAGCTCGACGAGATCGCCCGGGGCGGCGCGCTGGTGCAGGTCGGCGCCGCGCCGTCGGGCGCGACCACGT
>NZ_VRUV01000765.1:0-1615 GCF_008039455.1 Methylobacterium sp. WL116 | reverse complement strand
GAGCGCGCCCGGCCGGCGGTCGTCGCCGACGCGGTCTCGCGGACCCGGACGCAGCTGGCTTCGGCCGAGGACGACGAGGTCGAGACCACGAACTCGACCGATGCCGGCCAGCCCCTCGACATCGCGCCGCGGCGCTCGACCGCGACCCCCGGCAGCGCCGGCGCCTTCAAGGCCGGCGCGCAGCCCCTGCCGAAGGCGGCGCAGGCCTACGCCGCACCCGCGACGGGACAGGCCGCGTTCCCGGGCGGCGCACGCAAATCCGATCAGCGCATCGCGTCGGCCGACGGCCCGATCGCCCGCGCCGAGGCGCCGAAGCCCATCGCCGGCCCGAAGATCGTGCCGACGGCCTGGGTGATCCAGCTCGGCGCCATGGACGACGAGGGCAAGGCCAAGGCGATGCTGGCCGACGCCAAGGCGAAGGGCGGCGGCAGCCTCTCGAAGGCCGCGCCCTACACGGTGAAGGTCGAGCACAGCGGCGCCACCCTCTACCGCGCACGCTTCTCCGGCTTCCAAGAGCAGGACGCGGCGCAGGATGCCTGCTCCGCCCTGAAGCGCAGCGGCTTCAGCTGCTTCGCCACCCGCAGCTGATCCCCCTCACGTCGCGCCGCGGTCCGTTAGACCGTGGCGTTCAGCGACCGGCGGCCTTCGCCGTCCCGGTCGCCATCGACGCCGACGGCGGACGCCGCCCTCGGCGAACGTCGTCCTGCACCCCTGGCAACGCGCGTGGAGTCTCAGCGATGTCGGTTCGTCAGCCTGTCGCGGGCCGCGTTGACGCGGGCCGCCCCTTCGGCGCTTCCCCCCTGGTCGGGGTGGGCGCGCTTCATCAAGGTCCGGTGAGCCGTGCGGACGGCCTCTGGGGTCGCCCCGCGCTCAAGCCCCAGGATCTGATAGGCCTCGTCCTGCGTCATCGTCCCTGGCTGCGCCGGACGGCGCGGCCCCGCGTCGCGATCGCGCTCAGCGTCTACACGCCAGCCGGCGTGCCGGCGGTCGAGATACGCCTCTAGCGGCACCACCGCCGCGGGATCCTGCGTCCGGCAGACCGCCAGCACCGCGCGGAGGTCGGCGAGCCCGAGGCTCTCGAGACGCCGGCCGCCGAGCGGGCCGCCTCGCAGGATGCCGTCGCCGACGCTGCCGTCGTCGCGCAGGACGAAATCCACCCGCGCCGTCCGGTGCCGTCTCGGCGACGGCTTCATCGACGCCAGCAGCCGCTTGAGCCGGGAACCCAGCGTCTCCGGCCCTTCGAGCAGCCAGACGCCGCCGAGCCCGACGACCAGGGCCGGGGCGAGCTGGCCGCGCAGCAGCAGGATGGCGGCGAGCCCGATCGCGATCCAGGCGCCGGCACGCCGGATCGACCGCGGGGTGAGCCTGGGCCCGAGCCGGCCGCCGTTCCGGCCGAGCCACCACAGGCCGAAACACGTCGCGAAGCCGAGGACGAGCAGCATCCGCCTAGCGCCGCATGTCGAAGCTGGAACTCACGCGCCCGCTGATGCGGATGCCCGTGCCCGGAAGGATCTCGTGGAACCCGGAATCGCGCCGCGGCGCCGGGATCTCGCGCGATCCGCAGCCCGGCTGCGGCGGCAGGCGTACGCCCTCCGGCGCGTCCTCGGGACAGAGC
>NZ_VRUV01000764.1:0-1620 GCF_008039455.1 Methylobacterium sp. WL116 | reverse complement strand
CGCGCTGGAGCGGGTCGGGCTGTCCGAGCACGCCGCGCGCTGGCCGCGCGACCTGTCGGGCGGGCAGCAGCAGCGGGTCTCGATCGCCCGCGCCTTCGTGGCGCGCCCGCGGGTGCTGCTCCTCGACGAGCCGTTCTCGGCGCTCGACGCCTTCACTCGCAAGGACCTGCACGGGCACCTGCTCGCGCCCTGGACCGCTCGCTGCGCCCGGCCGAGGCCCAGGCCGCCGCGGCGCCCGCCGGGAACTGGTGGTAGCGGGCGGCGCCGGTTGAGCCGCGGTGCGGTTCCCGCTAACGGCGACCGATCAAGACCCACGATGGAGGAGACGACGATGGACGCCACCACGCTTCGCGCGCTTCAGGCCCCGCTGAAGGACCAGTACCGCAACACCCCCGACGACGCGGTGATCACCCTGCGGGCCAAGGGCTCGCTCGACGACACGGCGATCGCCTGCAAGGTCGAGACCGGCCGCGCGCTGGCGGTGGCCGGCCTGCACCCGGCGACCGGCGGCTCGGGCGCCGAGCTGTGCTCGGGCGACATGCTGCTCGAGGCGCTGGTCGCCTGCGCCGGCGTGACGCTGAAGGCGGTGGCCACCGCCCTCGAGATCCCGCTGCGCGCCGGCACGGTGAGCGCGGAGGGCGACCTCGACTTCCGTGGGACGCTCGGCGTCGACAAGGCGGCACCGGTGGGCTTCCGTGCGATCCGGCTCGCCTTCGCGCTGGACACCGACGCGCCGCAGGACAAGCTCGACCAGCTGCTCAAGCTGACCGAGCGCTACTGCGTCGTGTTCCAGACCCTGAACCACAAGCCGGAGCTCGCCGTCACCGCCGCCCGCAGCTGAGGGGAGCGCCCACGAAAAAGGGCGGCGGAGCCGAGGCTCCGCCGCCCGTTCGTCCGATCCTGCGATCGGAGCGCGGCTTACCGGGCCAGGCTGCCGGTCCGCGACAGGGCGCGGCCGGTGCGCACCGGGGCCTCGTCGCCAAGGCGCGGGCCGATCGAGCCGGTGGTCAGGGCATCGCCCTCGCGGGCGGAGTCGACCCAGGCCGGCATGCCGAAGAAGCTGCGCGAGTCGGTGCGGTCGACGCGGGGGGCGTCGAAGCCCTGCGAACCGAAGCCCTGGGCGAAGGCGGAGGCCGGGGCGGCGAGCGCGAGGACGAAGGTGAGGGAGGCGAGACGCTTGGTCATGGTCGGTTCCTTGTCGTGATGGACGACCCGGTCTCGCGTCGCTGCGCGCACCCCGTGGCCGTCACTGCCATGACCAGGAGATGGTGCGCTGCGGAACGGTTTCACGTGCGCTTTCGCACGTGCGAGAAAGTAAAATTATAGTTCTATTTCAATGAGATAGTAGAACTATTCTACCGCGCGCGCCGCCAGGGATATCTCCCGGTGCCGTTGCTCGACAGTCCATTCGAAGCCCCGCGCGCTCCCTCCCCCGCACCCAAGTCGGGCCTGCCCGACTTGGGCACACGGGGTGCGGATCTCGGGCAAGCCCAAGATCCGTCGGGGGGAGGGAAGGGGCGCGTCGCGCTTTCGCCGATGGGAAAAAGCGCCTCACCCGGCCGAGACGAGCCAGCACCCGGCCGCGAGCCGCACGGCGCCGTCGTCCGCATGGGGCAGCAC
>NZ_VRUV01000763.1:0-1637 GCF_008039455.1 Methylobacterium sp. WL116 | reverse complement strand
CGCGACGCCGGCCGCCACCGCTCGCCGAATGCCGGCTGGCCCGAGGCCGCGATGGCCGGCGCGCTCGGCCTTCGGCTCGCCGGCCCGCGGGTCTATGCCGGCGTCGCGGTCGAGGATGCCTGGATGGGCGACGGCCGCGCGGCGGCGGCGGCCGACGACATCGAGCGGGCCCTGCGCCTCTATCGAACCGCCTGCGTGCTGCTGTGGGGGCTCGCCGCCGGCGCGACCGGGCTCGCCATGCTCTGATCGGCAGGGCGGTGAGCCGCGAGGCGGGCAGGTTCACGAGGTCGTCGAGCCGGGCCGAAGCCCAGCCGAAGGCCTCGTGGCGCGGGGTGCGGTGGCCGATCATGCTGTCGGCGGTGTTGATCGCCTTGTAGAGCGCGCCGCCCGGCAGGCCGCCGAGCCCGATCCAGAAGGCCGGCGCGACGATGCCGTCGGAGAAGTTCTCCGACAGGCTCTCGATCGCGGCGCGGCAGATCCCGGCTTCGTCCAGCGTCTCGGGATCGCGCCCGACGATCATCGACACCGCGCGCCGGCCGCCCGGCAGACCCTCGCCGCGCAGCCCCTCCGCGACCCGGGCGACGTGCTGGTACAGGCTGCGCTGGGCCGGCAGGCTGGCGCAGAGGAGGGCGATGAGCGCGATCGCCGGGAGCGGGCCGGCCAGCCCCGCCGCGAGGGTGAGACCGAGGGCGGTCGCGCCGACGCCGGCGAGGAGCACGGCGAGCGCGAGAATCCCGCCGAGCCGCCGCGCGGTGCGGCCGCCGCGGTTGAGGCCGCGGTCGAGGGCGGCGATCACCCGGCCGATCCAGGTGACAGGGTGGCCGAGCGCCCTGTAGAGCGCGTCCGGATAGCCGAAGGCCGCCTCGATCACGAGGGCGAGGGCGAGGATGGCGAGCGTATCGGGCGGATGAGCGAGCGCGGTGGACATGGCGTCTGGGGTCCGGGGAGGCCCGAGGCGGAGCCGATCGCCCATGGCGGCGACCTCGATGCGGCGCGGCGGATGTTTCCCGATGCGCCGGAGCCTTGGATCGACCTCTCGACCGGGATCAATCCGGTCCCCTATCCCTGCCCGGCGATCGACGCCAGCCTGTTCCACCGGCTGCCCTCCGCCGCGGACCATGCCGCGCTCCGCGAGGCGGCGTCCCGCGCCTACGGGGCGGCGCCCGACCGCATCGTGCCGGCGCCGGGCACGCAGATCCTGATCGAGACGATCCCCCGCCTGGTTTCGCCGCGCGCGGTCTGCGTCGTCGGGCCGACCTATGCCGAGCACGCGGCGGCGTGGCGTCGGGCCGGGCACGCCGTCTCGGCGGTGCCATGCCTCGAAGCGGTCGGCACCGCGCAGGTCGTGGTCGTGGTCAATCCCAACAACCCCGACGGGCGGACGTGGCCGGCGTCCCCGCTGCTCGCCCTCGCCGAAGTCCTCTCCGCCCGCAACGGCCTGCTCGTCGTGGACGAGGCCTTCGCCGATCTCGAAGCCGTCGAGAGCCTGTGCCCGCGGCTGCGGCCGGGGCTCGTGATCCTGCGCTCGTTCGGCAAGACCTACGGGCTCGCCGGCCTCAGGCTCGGTTTCGCCGTCGCGGAATCCGGGATCGCGCGCCGGATCGCGGGGGCGCTCGGGCCCTGGGCCGTCGCCGGGC
>NZ_VRUV01000762.1:0-1641 GCF_008039455.1 Methylobacterium sp. WL116 | reverse complement strand
GGCGCACGCATCCGCAGGTGATCGCCGCGACACCACGTGCTCGGATCGCGACCCCGCGCGTCGTCGAGCGTCGCGAGGCGGCGCGGCCGGTGATGCGCCGGGTCGCCGCGCGGGCCTACACGCCCCGGACGTTTTCAGCGCCGCCCTACCCGTACGCTCCGCTGCCGGTCGGGCGGGTGGTGGGCCCGGGCGATGGCGAGCGCAACCCGATCTTCGCCGAGGGCGACGACCGGATGCGCCGCATCGCGGCGGCGCAGGCCGCCGGCTACCTCGTCGTGCGTTCCCGCTCGGTGCAGTATCCGGATGGGCGGATGGTGCGCAGCTACCGGCCCTACGACGACGATGACGGGCTGGACTAGCGTGCGGGCGCCCTCGTTCGATCACGAGGGCGCCGAGGATCCGCGTACAACCGCGCCGTGCTCGCGCAGTCCTCGAAGCCGGCCGCTGGGCTCAGCGGATGCGGCCGGGGCGGGTCGGCTCGAACACGATGCGGCGGTGGAAGGCGCACCAACTCTTCCCCTCGGCGACCGGAGCGCCGCAGCACATCGCGCGATCGTTCGGCTCGCCGATGATGAACTTGCACACGAAGGCGCCCGACTGCGCGAACGGCACGCGCAACTCGGCGGACGGCTCGGTGATGGTCTCTGCTTCGCCGATCTGGGACATGCGGACGAGTTGGTTCATCGCACTAAAGCTCGCGGAATCTCATGCTGGCGCCGACGGCCGCCCGGCAGGGGGGTGGTGAGAGAACGCCGCACCGTATCGAGCGATCCCGCAACGCACGATGCTCCGTGCCTTCGAGACGTTCGGTCCATACGGGTCCGGCGAAAATGCCGGCGCGACAGTGTCATGGTGTTGTTATAACTGGTCTTGTTCTCCGCGGAAACAAGACCGCCCCGCGCATCTTGCAACCGCGCACAGCCTTCAGGGTCTGACGCGGACGTAAGCCGGCGGCACCGGCGCGACACGATGTCTTGCCCTGCAGCATGGAGCATCGGCACGGGATCCGCGACGGTTGCGGCGGATCGGCGACGCCCGGGCCGGCTTCCCGACGAAGCCCGCCCTCGCGACCGCGCACCGTTCGGCGGGGCGTGCATCCGTCTCCACCCTGTGATTGAGTGGCGCCGACATCGCCCGCAACGACTTCCCGGACGCATCATGGCCGACACCGCGCTCGTCTCGACCGAATGGCTGCACCAGCGCCTGGATGCGCCCGACATCGTGGTGCTCGACGCCTCCTGGTACCTGCCCGCCGCCGGGCGCGACCCGGAGGCGGAGTATCGCGCCGCCCACATTCCGGGCGCGGTCCGCTTCGACATCGACGCGATGAGCGACACCGAATCCGGCCTGCCGCACATGATGCCGCGCCCGGAGGTGTTCGCCTCGCGGATGCGGGCGCTCGGCATCGGCGACGGGCTGCACATCGTCGTCTACGATGGGCACGGCCTGTTCTCGGCGCCGCGCGTGTGGTGGATGCTGCGCACCTTCGGCGTCCGCGACGTCTGCGTGCTCGACGGCGGCCTGCCGGCCTGGGTCGCGGCCGGCTACCCGACCGAGGAGGGCGAGCCGCGGGTCCGCGACCGGCGCCATTTCACCGCCCGGCTCGACCACGGCGCCGTCGCCGACGCGGCCGACGTCGCC
>NZ_VRUV01000761.1:0-1648 GCF_008039455.1 Methylobacterium sp. WL116 | reverse complement strand
CGCGTAGGCGGTGGCCAGGCCGAGGGCGAGCGCGTCGCCCGGGCCGACCCGGCTGCCGGTGAGCGCGAGATAGGTGCCGACGCGGCCGGGCAGGCGCGGCAGGGCGTAGGTCATCCCGACATCGGGAAACAGGCCGATCCCGACCTCGGGCATGGCGAAGACGTACGTCTCCGAGGCGACGCGGTGGGCCCCGTGGAGCGAGATGCCGACGCCGCCGCCCATCACCACGCCCTCGATCAGCGCGACGATCGGCTTCTCGTAGCGCTGCATCCGGGCGACGAGGCGGTACTCGGCCTGCCAGAACGCGAACACCTCGTCGAAGCGTCCCGCCTGGCCGCAGGCGTGGATGTGGCGGATGTCGCCGCCGGCGCAGAAGGCGCGCCCCCCGGCGCCGCGGATCGCCACGCGGGTGATGCCGGCATCTAACGCCCAGGCGTCGAGCTGCGCGTGCAGCGCGCCGATCATCCCGAGGGAGAGCGCGTTCAGGGCCTTCGGCCGGTCGAGGGTGACGAGGCCGAGCGCGCCCCGCCGCTCGAACCGGATCTCGTCGTTGGCCGCTTCGGCTCCGCTCACGTCTCTCGATCCTCTCGCCGCGTGTCCGCTCAGCGGGGGTTAGAGGCCGTACCGGCCCGGGCGTCAACGCCGGGCACCGGCGCGGGTGTCAGGCCGGCGCTCGGTCCGCGTGCGATGCGGAGGGCAGACCCATGCGGCGGTAGAGTTCGGCCTGGACCGCGATGCTGGTGACAAGGGACAGGATATTCACCGGGCTCATCAGGGCCGGCTTCACCAGAGCCGACTTCACGACGGCCGCTTGGAGCCAAAGCGTCGCCGCGATGATCGCCAGGAGGACCGGCAGGAGCACGGCGCCGACGAGAAGCCCGGCGAACGTGATGTCCCAGACCCGTCCCTTCGTCGCCGAGACCGCGCCCGACAGGCTGAGCGGGAAGACGCCGAGGGCGCCGAGGGCGAGCGCGGGGCCGGCCAGCGTGAGCCGGATGCAGATCCACCAGCTCGGCACGAGCAGTCCCAGAAGAAGGAGGACGGGGATCCCGAGCCGATCATGGAGGTTCCAGAGCCAGGCCGCTCCGCCGAGGAAGAGCAGGAGATCGAGGGCGACGACGTTGAGGATGGCGCGGCGCCGCGCGCCGGGTTTCGGGATCGACGGCGGCCCGACGTCCCACATGACCTCGTACAGCCGGACCCTGTAGGGCGCGACGAGGACGAAGACGGCCGCATGGAGCAGCAGCCACCATCCGGTCACGGCGGGCACGTCGTTCTCGTGGCGCATCAGGGCCTCCGCGCCGTCGCCCGCGAGCAGGATCACGAACGCGATCGCCGTCGCCGGCCCGAGCGCGCGCATCGCGCGATAGCTCCGTCCGTACGCGGCCGGAATGATCCCCTCGAGCGTGAACGATGCCGTCATGAGCCCCCCGACCAACACCTCGACCGCCGAATCGAAGGCCGGAGCGATGTGAAAGAATTCCGATCCGCTGCGGGATGTCACGTGCCGAGGCGACGGCGTCACGCAGGCGTGAACCGTTCGGCGACGGTGCCGCGCTGCGGGCGGGGCGGCCTGGCTCTGGAACCTCCATGATCGGCTCGGGATCCCAGTCCTCCTTCTTCTGGGACTGCTCGTGCCGAGCTGGTG
>NZ_VRUV01000760.1:0-1649 GCF_008039455.1 Methylobacterium sp. WL116 | reverse complement strand
CCCTGGAGCCCTCCTTCGAGGCCGCTCACGCGCCGCCTCGTCCCACCCGACCCCCTCATCCTGAGGCGCCGCGTGAGCGGCCTCGAAGGAGGGCTCCAGGGATCGCACCGACGGCGGGAGGGCTCCTTCGAGGCCCCTTGCCGAGGCAAGGGGCACCTCAGGATGAGGGGGTGGGTGGGATGACCGGCTCCGTGCGGCGCACCGCGACAATCCTTCGTCCTTCCCCCCTCCCGTGCCGCCAGCGCCCTTGTCCTGCCGCTCCGATCCGCGCCAGGATCGCCGGGTCGGCGAAAGGGGACCGGATCATGGCTGTGGCGTCGGGACCCGGAGCCCCAAACCCCCTCGACCTCGTGCCGATCGAGGATGCCAGCCTCGGGGCGTTCTACCGGATCATGACCACGCCCGAGCGGCGCACCTTCTGGGCCTGCGCCGCCGGCTGGGCGCTCGACGGCATGGACTTCATGATCTACCCGTTGGTGATCGGCACGATCATCAGCCTGTGGAGGGTCGATCCGGGCACGGCCGGCCTCGCCGCCACCGTCACGCTGCTGGCCTCCGCGCTCGGCGGGTGGCTCGCCGGCTTCGTCGCCGACCGCATCGGCCGCGTGCTGACGCTGCAGATCACCATCCTCTGGTTCTCGGTCTTCTCGCTGGTCTGCGCCTTCGTGCAGAACTTCGAGCAGCTGCTCGTCGCCCGCGCGCTGCTCGGCCTCGGCTTCGGCGGCGAGTGGGCGGCCGGCGCGGTGCTGATGGGCGAGACCATCCGGGCGCAGTATCGCGGCCGGGCCGTCGGCTCGGTGCAGTCCGGCTGGGCGATCGGCTGGGGGATGGCGGTGCTGTCGCAGGCGGTGCTGTTCTCCTATCTCCCGCCCGAGAGCGCGTGGCGCTGGATGTTCGCGATCGGCGCGCTGCCGGCGCTGCTGGTGTTCTACCTCCGCCGCTACGTCGCGGAGCCGAAGGTCGCCGCCGAGACCCGCGCCAGGGCGCGCGCGGCCGGCGAGGAGCCCAAGCTCTGGGAGATCTTCGCCGGCCCGCTGCTGCGCACCACGATCCTGGCCTCGCTCGCCGCCGCCGGCTGCCAGGGCGGCTACTACGCCATCACCACCTGGCTGCCGCGCTACCTCACCACCGAGCGCGGCCTGTCGATCGTCTCCTCCACCGGCTACCTCTCGGCGCTGATCGTGGGCTCGTTTGCCGGCTACCTCGTCGGCGCCTGGCTCGCCGACCGGCTCGGGCGGCGCCCGCTGTTCCTGATCTTCTCGATCGGCGCGATCCTGGTCATCGTCGCCTACACCCAGCTGCCGCTCTCGAACGCGGTGCTGTGGGTGCTGGGCTTCCCGCTCGGCTTCTTCGCCTCGGGCTACTTCTCGGGGATGGGCGCCTTCCTCACCGAGCTCTACCCGACGCGGCTGCGCGGCTCGGGCCAGGGCTTCTGCTACAATTTCGGGCGGGGCCTCGGCGCGCTGTTCCCGTTCCTGGTGGGCGAGCTCTCGAAATCGATCGGCCTCGCCTCGGCGATCGCGGTCTTCGCCGCGGGCGCCTACGGCGTGTTCTTTCTCGCCGCCTTCGCCCTGCCGGAGACGCGGGGGAAGGTGCTGCACGCCGACGGGTAGGGGGACGGGTTTGTCCCTCCCCCCTCTGCGGGGGAG
>NZ_VRUV01000075.1:0-13265 GCF_008039455.1 Methylobacterium sp. WL116 | reverse complement strand
GGGCGGCCGACCGGGGAGATCAAGATCCCCGAGGCCGAAGCCCCCTCCCCCGAGGCGGCCGTGCCGGCGCCGCCCGCGCAGGCTTCGGCCGTCTCGCTGATCCTCGACGCACCGGTGCGCTCGGGCCAGGCGGTTCTGCATCTCGAGGGCGACGTGACGGTGATGGGCGCCGTCGCCTCGGGCGCCGAGGTGATCGCTGGCGGCTCGATCCACGTCTACGGCGCCCTGCGCGGCCGCGCGATCGCCGGTGCCGCCGGCAACCCGAACGCGCGGATCTGTTGCCGCAAGTTTGAGCCCGAGCTGATCGCGATCGACGGCCTGTACAAGGCCGCCGACGACCTCGATCCGAGCTTCACCGGCCAGGGCGTCGAGGTGCGGCTCGTCGAGGACGCGATCCGCTTGGCGCTGCTGGAGCGCGGCTGAGCCGACATCACAGGATCCGGGCATGAGATTGCGACAGGATCCTCATCCTTAACCGTTCGGTAACCATATCCGCCGTCAATGATCCGGTAAGGAATCGTTGACCCGTGAAAACACAGATCGTTCCGGACCCCAACCGTCCCGTTCCGGCACAGCCCGAGAAAGCCGTTTCCCTGGAGACGGTTGCTGCGCCCGCCGGCACCGAATCGTCCGCGCCCGAGCCGGCTACGGCAGCCTCGGACCCGGCAAAACCTGCCGCCCCGGCGAAGCCCGCCGCCCGACGCGCCCTCGCCTTCCGAGGGCGTGCGTTCAAGGCGATGGCGCTGAAGCCCGAGCCGCCGCTCGCCGACTGGCTGGCGGATCTCGACGCGGCGCTCAAGCGCTCGCCGACCCTGTTCGACGGGCGCGCGATCATCCTCGATCTCGGCGCCCTGCGCCCGGACCACGACGCGCTGCAGGCGCTGGTGGCCGACCTCGTCGGACGACGCGTCCGCATCCTCGGCTTCGAGGGCGTGGAAACGATCGCACCCGGCCTGCCGCCGCTGCTCGTCGGCGGGCGTCCGGCGACCAATCTGGATCTGCCGAAGGTGCCGGACGAGCCGGTCTCCACCTCGATCACCATCGAGGGCTCGGTCCGCTCCGGGCAGACGGTGGTGCATCCCACCGGGGACGTCACGGTAATGGGCTCGGTCTCGTCCGGGGCGGAGATCCTCGCGGGCGGCTCCATCCACATCTACGGCGCGCTGCGCGGCCGGGCGATCGCGGGCGCCGCCCGCAACCCGCGGGCCCGCATCTACTGCCGCAAGTTCCAGCCCGAGTTGCTCGGGATCGATCGCCTCGTCCGCACGGCCGAGGACATCGGAACGCAGCTGCAGGGCAAACCCGTACAGATCTGGCTCGACGGCGGCGCGATCCGCATGGCCGGCCTGGACTGACTTTCGAACTTTCAGAACTCGATCCGATCACCGCAGATCAAGGAGCGACACGCGTGGCAAAGGTTTTGGTCGTCACATCGGGCAAGGGCGGCGTCGGCAAGACGACGACAACGGCGGCACTCGGCGCCGCGATCGCGCAGGGCGGGCAGAGCGTCTGCGTCGTCGATTTCGACGTCGGCCTGCGCAACCTCGACCTCGTCATGGGTGCCGAGCGCCGGGTCGTCTACGACCTCATCAACGTGGTCAACGGCGATGCCAAGCTCAACCAGGCGGTGATCCGCGACAAGCGGCTCGAGACCCTGCACCTGCTGCCGGCCTCGCAGACCCGCGACAAGGACGCGCTCACCGACGAGGGCGTCGCCCGCGTCATGGAAGAGCTCCGCGAGAAGTTCGACTGGGTGATCTGCGATTCGCCCGCCGGCATCGAGCGGGGCGCCCAGCTCGCCATGCGCCACGCCGACGTCGCGGTGGTGGTGACCAACCCGGAAGTTTCGTCGGTGCGCGACTCCGACCGCATCATCGGCCTGCTCGACTCCAAGACGATCAAGGCCGAGCGCGGCGAGAACATGGACAAGCACCTGATCCTGACCCGCTACGACCCCGCCCGGGCCGACCGCGGCGACATGCTCAAGGTCGAGGACGTGCTCGAGATCCTCTCGATCCCGCTCCTGGCGATCATCCCCGAGAGCCAGGAAGTGCTGCGCGCCTCGAACGTCGGCTGCCCGGTGACGCTGAACAACCCGCACTGCGCGCCGGCCCGTGCCTATTCCGACGCGGTGCGCCGGCTCAAGGGCGAAGAGCTGCCGATGACCATGCCGACGGATCGCAAGTCCTTCCTCGACAAGCTGTTCCTGCGGAGGGCCGCATGACCCTCCTCGGTCTCTTCAACAAGCGCGCATCCGGCTCCGTCGCCCGCGAGCGCCTGCAACTGATCCTCGCCCACGAGCGCTCCGAGACCGGCCAGCCCGACCTCGTGATCACGCTGCGCGAGGAGATCCTGGCGGTCATCGCCAAGCACGTCTCGGTCGAGCGCGACAAGGTCAAGATCACGCTCGAACGCGGCGAGGGCGTCTCGACGCTCGGGCTCGACATCGAGCTGCCGCTGATAGCCTCGAAGACGCGGACCGAGGCGAAGCCCGAGAAGGCGGCCCTGGAGAAGGCAGCGCCGGAGAAGCGCAAGCAAGCGGCCTGAATGGCTGCTCGGCCCGACTGGCCAGCCCGCGGATCCCAGCGATCCGCGGGCTTTTTCCGTTCGGCCCCGGGACATCGGAACAGGCGCGATCACCCACGAATCGGTGACGGAACGATCGCGGCCGCGCAGCATTCCTAGCCACCCCATTCGGGTTGTGGAGATAGCAATGCGTCGTCTGATCCTGGCATCCATGGTTGCCCTCACCGTTTCCGGCACGGCGTTCGCCGCCGAGAAGCAGACCACCCCGACCACGGCCGCGAAGTTCGTCCCTGTCCCGCAGGACGCGGTGCTGAGCTACAACCTGATCGGTCTGAACGTGATGGACGGCTCGAACAACAACGTCGGCGAGATCAAGGATCTCGCGATCGAGAACGGCAAGCTCAGCAGCTACATCCTCTCGGTCGGCGGCTTCCTCGGCATGGGCGAGCGCTACGTCTCGGTCGAGCCGTCTTCGGTGGCGCTCGGCTACGACGAGGGCGCGAAGAAGTGGAAGGCGATCATCGGCGCCACCAAGGACCAGCTCAAGGCGGCGCCCGAGTTCAAGTACGACGGCAAGTTCAAGCGCTGAGCCTCAGCCTCGCGACGTTTCGCAAGCGCGTGGCAGCCCGCGGGTCGAAGGATCCGCGGGCTTCCTCATGTTTCGATCTCCCCGTCGGCCAGAAAGGCGATCAGCGACGCGTTCACCGCCTCCGCCGCGTCGTGCTGGACCCAGTGGGTCGCCTCGGGAAACCATGCGATGCGGCCCGCATCGCAGAGCGCGAGGCTCGCCTCGGCGAGGCCGGATTCGAGCGCGTGATCGCGCCGCCCCCACAGGATCAGGGTCGGCATCGTGATCCGCGGCGCGGTGCCGGGCCGCGGAAGGCGTAGCGCCCGGTACCAGTTCAGCATCGCCGTCATCGCTCCGGGCCGGGCCCAGGCATCGGCGTAGCGATCCAAGTCCGCCGCGGTGAAGCTGCCCTTCCGCCCGGTCTTCGCCAGCGCCTGGCGTAGCACCGCACCGTCGTTCGCGGTCAGGCGCGTTTCGGGCAGGCGCGGGATCTGAAAGAAGCCGACATAGAGGCTGCGCAGCATCTGCGTCGGATGCCGCCGGACGTAGGGGCCGAAGACCGCCGGATGCGGCGCGTTGAGGATCGCCAGCCGCGCGATCCGCTCGGGATGGAACGAGGCCGTCCACCACGCGACGAGGCCGCCCCAATCGTGGCCGACAAGCCGGAACGTCGCGAAGCCGTAATGGTTGGCCAGCTCGATCACGTCGGCAGCGAGCCGGTCGAGATGGTAGGCGGCGAGGCCCTCGGGCTTGTCGCTGCAATTGTACCCGCGCTGGTCGGGCAGGACGAGGCGCAGGCCCGCCTCTGTCAGGGGGCCGATCTGGCGGCGCCAGCCGTACCAGAATTCGGGGAAGCCGTGGAGGACGATCGTGGGAAGCCCGTCCGCCGGACCGGCTTCCGCGACGTGCAGGCGGATGCTCGGCAGGGCGACCGACGACGTCCGGACCGATTCGAGCAAGGCGACCTCCCCTCGTCGCGCGTCGCGGGCGGCGGGACCCCTCGGCACCGCCGCCCCAGCGATGCCCTCAGCCTTCGCGAACGAAGATCATGGTCGAGAGCGGCGGGAGGGTCAGGCTCAGGGAATGACCCTGGCCGTGGCTCTCCGCCGCGTCGGCCTCGCGGCCGCCCATGTTGCCCATGTTCGAGCCGCCGTAGATGCCGGCATCCGAGTTGAACGCTTCGCGATAGAAGCCGCCCGCCGGGACGCCAATGCGGTAGTTCTCGCGCGGCACAGGCGTGAAGTTCGAGACGACGATGGCGATCTCGCCGGCCTCGCGGCCCTTGCGGGCCCAGGCGATCACGCTGTTGTCCTGGTCGTCGGCCACCAGCCACTGGAAGCCCGCCGCCTCGGTGTCGCGGCTGTGCAGTGCCGGCGTCGAGACGTAGAGCCGGTTCAGGTCGCGGATCACGTCCTTGACGCCGGCATGGGCGGGGTCGTCGAGCAGGTGCCAGTCGAGCGACTGGTTGTGGTTCCACTCGCGCTCCTGGCCGAACTCGCCGCCCATGAAGAGCAGCTTCTTGCCGGGATGCCCCCACATGAACCCGAAATAGGCGCGCAGGTTGGCGAACTTCTGCCAGCGGTCGCCGGGCATCTTGCCGAGCAGGGAGCCTTTCCCGTGCACCACCTCGTCGTGGGACAGCGGCAGAATGAAGTTCTCGGAGAAGGCGTAGAGCAGCCCGAAGGTCAGGTCGTGGTGGTGGTAGCGGCGGTGGATCGGGTCCGTCGAGACGAAGTTCAGGGTGTCGTGCATCCACCCCATGTTCCACTTGAAGCCGAAGCCGAGCCCGCCGGTGTAGGTCGGGTGCGAGACGCCGGGCCAGGAGGTGGATTCCTCGGCGACCGTGATCGTGCCGGGGGCGTGCGCGTAGGTCGCCTCGTTGGTCTTGCGCAGGAAGTTGATCGCGTCGAGGTTCTCGTTGCCGCCGTACTGGTTCGGGATCCACTCGCCCTGGCGGCGCGAGTAGTCAAGGTAGAGCATCGAAGCGACGGCATCCACGCGCAGGCCGTCGAGGTGGTAGTGCTCGAGCCAGAACCGGGCATTGGCGGCGAGGAACGTCGCGACCTCGGCCCGGCCGAAATTGTAAATGTAGGTGCCCCAATCCTGGTGGAAGCCCTGGCGCGGGTCGGCATGCTCGTAGAGGTGCGTGCCGTCGAACTGGCCGAGGCCGTGCGCGTCGAGCGGGAAGTGGCCGGGCACCCAGTCGAGCATCACGCCGATGCCGGCCTCGTGCGCCGCGTTCACGAAGGCCGCGAAGTCGTCGGGCGTGCCGTGCCGGCTCGTCGGCGCGAACAGGGAGACCGGCTGGTAGCCCCAGGAGCCGTCGAACGGGAACTCAGTGATCGGCAGCATCTCGATATGGGTGAAGCCCATCTCCTTGACGTACGGGATCAGGCGCTCGCCCATCTCCTTGTAGGTTAGGTAGCGGTTGCCCTCGTCGGGCACGCGCGCCCACGAGCCGAGATGCACCTCGTAGATCGAGATTGGGGCGTGGCGCGGGTCCTTGTCGCCGCGGGTCGCCATCCACTGCTTGTCGTGCCAGGCGGGCTCGCTGGTGCCCTGCAGCACGGAGGCCGTCTCCGGCGGGTGCTGCGCGGCGAAGGCGACCGGGTCGGCCTTCAGCGGCAGCAGCGCGCCGTCCGGGCCGCGGATCTCGAACTTGTAGTGCTGGCCGGCCTTGAGGCCGGGCACGAACAGCTCCCACAGGCCGCCGTTCTGCCACAGGCGCATCGGATGGCGGCGGCCGTCCCACTCGTTGAAGTCGCCGACGACGCTGACGCGCCGGGCATTCGGCGCCCACACCGCGAAGCGGAAGCCGTCGATGCCATCGAGACAGCCAAGCTGCGCGCCGAGGATCTTGTAGACGAGGTTGGTCCCGACCTCGCGCAGGGTGTCGACGTCGTGCTGCTCCAGCGACGAGCCGAAGCCGTAGGGGTCGTGACGGCGGCGCTTGGCCCCGTCCCAGGTCTCGACCTCGATCTCGTAAAGCGGCCGGCCCTGGCTCTCGACCTTGGCGACCCAGAACCCATCCGGGTGGCGCCGCTCGAACGGCACCGCCTCGCCGCCGACGATGAGCGCGGCGGACTTCGCCTCCGGCAGCACGGCGCGGACCTCCCAGGCTCCGGGCCCGACCTGATGCGGGCCGAGCACGCTGAACGCGTCGCCGTGGTTGGCCGCCATCACCGCCGCGATCGCATCGGGATGCACGCTGTGCGTCGTGCCCGCCTGCGCGGAGCCGGACGGGGCGACATTCGAGACCGGGTTCGTGTCCGACGGATCGGTGCGGGTCGCGAAGGTCTGGTCGATGGCCGTCATTCAGGTGCCTCTCTCGGGTGACCGAAGCGGCGTCCGAGAAGGTCGGACGGCTTCAGGCCGGTCAGTCTCCGCGCGCGCCGACGAAGCCGTTCTTGCCCCGTCGGCACGCGCATGGGATCAGGACGCCTTGGCGTCCTCCAGAATGGTCAGAACCCCACGGGCGGGGATTTCGATCCAGTCGGGGCGGTTGTTGGCCTCGTAATCGACCTCGTAGAGCGCCTTGGTCAGCAGGCAGAGGCGAAGCAGCCGGCCATGCGTCTCGGGGTCGGTCACGGCGGCGCGGCTTTCCGAGACCGCGGTCTCGTAGCCCTTCAGGAACGCCGCATCGATCATGCCACGCCACGCGAAGGCGGCGGTGCGCGCCCGATCCTCCGAATCCGCGAAGCGGCCGGCGATCTCGCGGGTCACCGTCTCGGCGCCGTAGGCGAACGAGCGCAGCATGCCCGCCACGTCGCGCAGCGGCGTCGACTTCGCCCGGCGCTCGTCGGCCGGACGCGAGGGCTCGCCCTCGAAGTCGACCAGCACCAGGTCGCCGCTCGACACCAGCACCTGCCCGAGATGGTAGTCGCCGTGGATCCGCGTCTTGAACGCGCCCTTCGGCGGGTCGCGGGTCAGCGACGCGATCAGGGCGTCGACCTCGCCACGACGCCCGGCGAGCGCGACGCTCGAAGGGCGGCCCGCATCGAGCCCGCGCTCGGCGATCGCCTTCAGGCCGCGGAAGGCCCGATCGGCCTGGTGCCGGGCATCGGCGCCGAGCACCGCCAGGTCGTCGGCGGTGAAGGGCTCCGCCGCGAAGGCCGCGTCGCCGGTCTCGATCGCGAAGGCGTTGTGCATCTCGGCGGTCCGCCGCCCGAGCAGGTCGGCCCAGCGCAGGTGATCGTGGAACGCCTCCGCCGGCGTCGGCGCCTCGCTCTCGGGGGCCAGCACCACGGTCTCGAAATCGCGGCGCAGGCCTTCGAGCATCACCGTCCAGGCGTCGCCCTGGTTGAGGACGAAGCTCTGCAGCACGGCGAGCGCCGTGCGCGTGCCGTCCTCGGCGACGTGCTCGAGGGTGCCGAGCAGCGCCGGCGTGTTCGGGAACTTGGCCTCCTCGGTGAGGAAGCGCCCGACCTCGACTTCCGGGTGCGTGCCCGGCTGCAGGCGGCGCAGCAGCTTGAGCATCATCTTCGCGCCGATGGCGATCGAGGTGTTGCTCTGCTCCGCCGAGAGCCGGCGGACGTCGCTCGCCTCGAACGGCACGCTGTGGTCGAAGGCCGAGGTCGAGGAGAACACGAGCTTGCCGCCCTCGGTCGGGATCTCGCGGCCGTCGCGCATCCCCTCGGCGAGGCAGATCGCGAAGTCCGGCGAGGCCGCCGCGCCGTAGAGCAGGCCGGTGCGCGGGCCGCGGCGCACGCGCGCCACGGCGAATTCGAGCAGCGTCTCGTCCTCGCGCCCCTCGTCGACGCCGACGGGGACGAAGTATTGCTGGCGCTCGCCGTTGGAGAGCTGGACGTCGAGGCGCGGCAGCAGGAAGCGGGCTTCGCCGCCGGCCTCCTTCACGGTCGCGCAGTCGACGACCTGCACGCTCTTGATCCGCGAGCCCTTGGCACCGAACCAGCGCCGGCTGGCGATGAAGGGCGGGATCACCGTGCGCTCGAAGGCGAGGCGCTCGCGACCGGCCATCAGGCTCTCGATGCCGCCGGTGAGCACCAGCGTGAACAGCTCGGGCGCCTCCTTCATCGGCCCGATCGTGCCGGTGTTCGCCGACGACAGCGAGAACCAGTAGAAGCCGTAGGATGGCAGGGTGAGCAGGTAGGGCAGCTCGCCGATCGGCGGGAACTCGGTTCCGCCGGTGAGCTCGATCGGCACGGCGCTGCGCAGCTCGGACAGGTCGAGCTGCACCGCCTGCGGCGCCCGCGACAGGTTGGCGACGCAGAGCACGCGCTCGCCCTCGAACTCGCGGATCCAGGCGAGCACCTTGCGGTTCGACGGATACAAAAACTGCATCGAGCCGCGGCCCAACGCGGTGCTGTTGTTGCGAATGGCGATCATCCGCCGCGTCCAGTTGAGCAGGCTGGTCTGCGACTGCGTCTGCGCCTCGACGTTGAGGGCGTCGAAGCCGTAGATCGGGTCCTGGATCGCCGGCAGGAACAACCGCTGCGGGTTGGCCCGCGAGAAGCCGCCGTTGCGATCGGGCGACCATTGCATCGGCGTGCGCACGCCGTCGCGATCGCCGAGGTAGATGTTGTCGCCCATGCCGATCTCATCGCCGTAGTACAGCACCGGCGTGCCGGGCATCGACAGCACGAGGGACTTCATCAGCTCGATCTTGCGCCGGTCGTTCTCGAGCAGCGGCGCGAGACGGCGGCGGATGCCGAGGTTGATGCGGGCGCGGCGCTCGGCGGCGTAGAACGACCACAGGTAGTCGCGCTCCTCCGCCGTCACCATCTCGAGCGTCAGCTCGTCGTGGTTGCGCAGGAAGATCGCCCACTGGCACCCTTCCGGGATCTCGGGCGTCTGGCGCATGATGTCGGTGATCGGGTGCCGGTCCTCGCGGGCGATCGCCATGTACATGCGCGGCATCAGCGGGAAGTGGAACGCCATGTGGCATTCGTCTCCGTCGCCGAAATACTGCGCGGTCTCCTCCGGCCACTGGTTGGCTTCCGCCAGCAGCATCCGGTCGGGATAGCTCGCATCCAGCGCCGCGCGGATCGCCTTGATGACCGTGTGGGTCTCGGGCAGGTTCTCGCAGTTCGTGCCGTCACGCTCGATCAGGTACGGGATCGCGTCGAGGCGCAGGCCATCGACGCCCATGTCGAGCCAGTAGCGCATCGTCTCGATGACCGCTTCCAGCACCTTCGGGTTGTCGAAGTTCAGGTCGGGCTGGTGGCTGTAGAAGCGGTGCCAGAAATACTGCTTGGCGACCGGGTCCCAGGTCCAGTTCGAGGTCTCGGTGTCGAGGAAGATGATCCGCGTGTCCGAATACGGCGTGTCGGTGTCCGACCACACGTAGAAGTCGCGCTCGGGCGATCCGGCCGGCGCCTCGCGGGCGCGCTGGAACCACGGATGCTGGTCCGAGGTGTGGTTGATGACCAGCTCGGTGATCACCCGCAGGCCGCGCTCGTGCGCGGCGTCCACGAAGCGCCGGAAGTCGGCCATCGTCCCGTAGGACGGGTTGACCTCCTCGTAGTCGGCGATGTCGTAGCCGTCGTCGCGCAGCGGGGACGGATAGAACGGCATCAGCCAGATGGCGGTGACGCCGAGGTCTCGGACATAATCCAGCCGCTGGGTAAGGCCCTCGAAATCCCCGATCCCGTCGTTGTTCGAGTCGAAGAACGACTTGACGTGGATCTGGTAGATGATGGCGTCACGGTACCATTGCGGATCGCTGCGATCGATCATCGCGTCGTTGCCTCGCACGTCGGATTCAGGGGCGGTGGTGCCGGTCCCGCGCGAGGATGATCGTCGCGTGATCGGTGTGCGGCTGTAGAACCGCAGGATGGTGGCGACAGCGCGACCGACCGGGCCGATCGCGCTGGATTTCTGTTCACACGGGCAGCCTCAGCCCGCAACCCGCTTCGGACGGCTGAGCCGCCAGATGATGCACGAGCGCTCGACGGGATCGAGGGCGATGCGGTGCGACTTGCCGCGCAGCTCGAACGTGTAGCCGTCGAGCAGGTCCTCGACGGCGACCGCCCCGCCGTCGCCCTCGCCAAGCAGCCAGAGCGGCACCTCGTAGGTGCATTCCTGGCGGTTCTTGGGATCGAGGTTGACCATCACGAACACGCAGTTGTCGCGGTCGGGCGTCGTCTTGGCGTAGGCGATGATGCTGTCGTTGTAGGCCGCCGTGAACACGACGTTGCGGAAATCCCAGAGCGCGGGGTTCTCGCGACGGATGTGGTTGAGCTTGATGATGTGCTCGCGGATGTTGCCGGGCCGGTCGTAGTCCCAGGCCTTCAGCTCGTACTTCTCGGAGTTGAGGTACTCCTCCTTGCCGGGATACGGCGCCGCCTCGCACATCTCGTAGCCGTTGTAGATGCCGTAGACCGACGACAGGGTCGCGGCCAGCGTCGCCCGCACGACGAAGCCGGCGCGGCCACTCGTCTGGAGGTAATGCGGGTTGATGTCGGGCGTGTTGGCGAAGAAGTTCGGCCGGTAGTACTCGCCCATCTCGCCCGCAAGCTCGGTCGCGTACTCGATCAGCTCGGCCTTGGTGTTGCGCCAGGTGAAGTAGGTGTAGCTCTGCTGGTAGCCGGCCTTGGCGAGCTTCTTCATCATCTTCGGCCGGGTGAAGGCTTCGGCGAGGAAGAGCGCGTCGGGATAGCGCCCGTTCACCTCCGCGATCACCCATTCCCAGAACGGGATCGGCTTGGTGTGCGGGTTGTCGACCCGGAAGATGCGCACGCCGCGGCTGCACCAGCCGAGCAGGATGTCGCGCAGCTCGATCCACAGCGACGGCAGCGCGCCGCCGTAGAAGTGCACGTTGGAGATGTCCTCGTACTTCTTCGGCGGGTTCTCGGCGAACTTCAGCGTCCCGTCCGGGCGCCACTCGAACCACTCGGGATGGTTCTTGATCCAAGGATGGTCGGGCGAGCACTGGATCGCGAAGTCGAGCGCCACCTCCATGCCGTGGGCGTGGCTCGCCGCGACCAGGCGCTCGAAGTCGGCCAGCGTTCCGAGTTCGGGATGGACCGCCTCGTGGCCGCCCTCCTCGGTGCCGACCGCGTAGACCGAGCCGACGTCGCCCGGCAGCGCCTTCAGGGTGTTGTTCTTGCCCTTGCGGTTGGTGCGCCCGACGGGGTGGATCGGCGTGAAGTACAGCACGTCGAAGCCGAGCTCGCGGATCTCCGGCAGGCGGCGGATCACGTCGTCGAAGGTGCCGTGGCGATTCACGTCCATCGACTGCGAGCGTGGGAAGATCTCGTACCAGGCCGAGAACCGGGCCGCGAGCCGATCGGCGATCACCTGCGCCGTCACGGGGTAGCGCGAGGCGTTCACCCGCTCGGCGTTGCGGCGGACGAGGCTCGCCGCGTCGGGCACGAGGATGCGGTCGAGCTGGGCGGCCGAGCCGGTCTCCTCGGCTCCGAGCGCGGCGACAAGCGCCTGCAACCGCTCCTTGTCGCGCCCCTCGGCGAGGTCGGCCGCGGTCTGGACCAGGGTGACGCCCTCGATCGTCTCGAGGCGGACGTCGACGCCGGCGTCGCGCTTCTTCAGCGTATCGCGCATCCAGGACGAGAATCCGTCGCGCCAGCCCTCGATGGTGAACTCGTAGCGGGCGTTCTTCTCGAGCGGGAATTGCCCGGCCCAGCGGTCGTTGTCGACGAAGACCATCGGGTCCCGGCGCCATTCGCTCGCGCCGACGACGCGCGACAGGATCGCCGCGTTCAGGATCTCGTGACCGTCCGAGAAGATGTCGGCCTCGATCCGCAGGTTCTCGCCGACGACGCGCTTGACCGGAGAGCGGCCGCCGTCGAGTTCCGGCGTCACCGCCTCGATCACGACGCGACCGGTGCCGTCCGGCGTTCCGCGGCTCGACAGCTTGGTCACGGCCGCCGCGACGGCGCTGATGATGCGCAGCTCGCCCGGCGCCAGGTCGATGGCGCTGCCGGGATGGAAGGCGATCGGCTCGGCCTCCGGCGTGCGGTCGACGAACGGCCCGAGCTGGCCGCCCGTCCGGGTGATCAGCGCCCCGGCATCGACCGGCACCGGCTTGTCGGTCGGGTTGAAGAGCAGGATGACGGCGTGCCGGGCGGAGGCCGGATGGCCGGAATCGTAGCGGGCGAGCGCGACGAAATCGGCGTCCGGCGCGGAGATCCGGGCCTGCGCGCCCTCGACGTTGGCGGCCGGAAGCTCGGCGCGCAGGGCGTTGATCGCGGCGACATAGGCCGAGATGTCGATCCCGGTCTCGGATTCGCGGTCGGCCGGCGTCGTGTCGACGACGTGGACCGCGCGGCGATAACCCCACTCGTAGCCGATCGGCATCAGGACGCCGGCCGAGTAGAACGCGGCGAGAGCGTAGCGGCTGCGCAGCTGTGCGGCGACGGCCTCCGGGCCGCCCGACGCCTTGGCCGCGAGCCGCGGCATGTCGTGGTTCTCGGGGAACGCGATCGAGGGGGCGATGACGCGCAGGCGCTCGTACTGCTCCAGCGCCCAGGGCTTCTTCAGGTCCCACCACGCGAACGAGTTGAAGAGGTAGTCGAACCCGGCACCGGCGGTGGCTTTCGCCTCCTCGAAGGTGCAGCCCAGGGTCTCGGCGGCGAACAGGCAGCCGGCCTCGCGCGCCTTCGCCTGCCCGATCAGGGCGCGCCACGTCTCCGGCGGGACCTTGTAGGCCGCATCGCAGCGGAAGCCGGCGACGCCGAGGCTCTGGAGATGGGCGATGTAGGCGTCCCAGATCCGGGTCAGCTCGTTGCGCGGGCCCTCGGAATGGTAATCGAGCTCGGCGAGATCGCCCCAGACGGTGCGGATCGACGGATCGTCGGGATCGACCGCCGCCGGGCTGGCGATCGAGCCGTCGGCCTCCTTCACGAACAGGTCCGGCCTGTCGCGGGCGAGGCGGCCGTCGTTGGCGGTGTGGTTGATGACGAGGTCGGTCATCACCGAGAGGCCGATGGCCTCGGCCGCCGTGCAGAAGCACCGGATCTGATCGTCGTCGGCGGTGCCGTCCTGGTCGCGGAAGCGATCGTCCAGCCGCTCGGGGTCGGCGACGGCGTAGAGGCTGCCCGAGCCGCCGGTGGCGTGGAACGGGTTCAGGTAGACCCAATCGAAGCCGAGGGCGGCGATCCGCGGCAGCTCGGCCGTCCAGTCCGAGACCCGCCCGACGAGGAGCGGGAACAGGTTGTAGATCCGCGGCCCCTGGATGCGCGCGTCCGAGGCC
>NZ_VRUV01000759.1:0-1651 GCF_008039455.1 Methylobacterium sp. WL116 | reverse complement strand
GCAGATCACCACCGGGTGCGCGCGGATCTCGTCGCCGGCGCGGTGATCGGCGTGCCGACCTCGGTCGGCTACGGCGTCGCCGCGGGCGGCCGCACGGCGCTCGACGCGATGCTCGCGAGCTGCGCCCCCGGCCTCGCGGTCGTCAACATCGACAACGGCTACGGCGCGGCCTGCGCCGCCCTGCGCCTGCTCCACACCGCCGAACGCCTCCGGGCGGCCGGCTGAACCGATCCGTCGCCCGAACTTAGGAGAATCCCATGGAACGCCGCAGCTTCCTTCAGAGCGCCGTCGTCGGCGCGGGCCTCGCCGCAGCCGGCGGCAGCACCGCCACCGCGGCCGTCGACCCGACGGCCCTGCCCGGCAACCGGCCGTCCGATCCCGCGAGCCTCCCCCTCGTCACCGATCCGGGCGAGCGCCGCGGCGAGATGCTCTATCGCGCCTTCGGGCGCCATTCCGACAAGATCTCGGCCATCGGCATGGGCGGGTTCCACCTCGGCAAGAGCGCGGTGACGGACGACGAGGCGACGCGGCTGATCCACCAGGGGATCGAGCGCGGCATCACCTTCATGGACAATTGCTGGGACTACAACGAGGGCCGCTCCGAGCTGCGCATGGGCGCGGCGCTGCAGGAAGGCAGCCGGCGCGACAAGGTGTTCCTGATGTCCAAGATGGACGGGCGCACCAAGGAGGAGGCGACGAAGCAGATCGACGCCTCGCTGCACCGCCTGCGCACCGACCGGATCGACCTCGTCCAGCACCACGAGATCCTGCGCTACGACGACCCGGACCGGGTCTTCGCCGAGGGCGGCGCGATGGAGGCCTTCGTCGAGGCGAAGAAGGCGGGCAAGCTGCGCTACATCGGCTTCACCGGGCACAAGGACCCGCGCATCCATCTGCAGATGCTGGAGGTCGCCCACGAGCGCGGGTTCCAGTTCGATTCGGTGCAGATGCCGCTCAACGTCATGGACGCGCATTTCCGCTCGTTCGGCCACCTCGTCCTGCCCTACCTCGTGCAGAACGGCATCGCCGCGCTCGGCATGAAGACCTTCGGCGACGGCGTCATCCTGAAGAGCGACGCGCCGATCAAGCCGATCGAGTACCTGCATTTCGGCCTCAACCTGCCGGTCTCGGTGCTGATCACCGGCATCCAGAGCCAGCGCGACCTCGACCAGGCGTTCGAGGCGGTGAAGACCTTCCGGCCGATGGACAAGGCGGCGGTCGCCGAGCTGCTCGGGCGCAGCCGCCCCTACGCGCTCGAAGGCAAGTACGAGCTGTTCAAGACCAGCGCGACCTTCGACGGCACCGCCAAGAACGCGGCGTGGCTCGGGGAGGACGTCCCGGGGGTGAAGACCCTCGCCCCGACGATGGAGTGATTTTTGCCAGGGTGTCGGTGACCCCTGGCGCCCGCCGCCTATCCATCCGATGATCGACCCGACCAGACCGTCAGGACACCCCATGAAGCGTCTCGCCGCCCTCGCTCTTCCCGCCCTCGTCCTGCTGCCGCAGGCGGCGCTCGCCCATCCCGGCCACGGCGAGGCCGCGGGCCTCGTCCACGGCTTCCTGCACCCGGTGAGCGGAGCCGACCACGTCCTCGCCATGGTCGCGGTCGGGCTGCTGGCGGCCCTGCGCGGCGGCCGGGCCCTGTGGGCGC
>NZ_VRUV01000758.1:0-1656 GCF_008039455.1 Methylobacterium sp. WL116 | reverse complement strand
ACCCCGCGCAGGCCCGCGCCGGCGGCCGGCGATCCGCGCAGGACGCGGAGCACCACGACGCCGTCGATGCCGAGCCGGGCGGCGGTCGCCTCCTGGCCGGCGATGATGCCGATGCCGGGGTTGCGCACGCGGCCGTTGCGGATGAGATCGGGCACCACGCGGTTGACCACGTCCACCGGCACCGCGAAGCCGATGCCGGCGCTCGCCCCGGACGGCGAGAAGATCGCGGTGTTGACGCCGATCAGCCGGCCGGCGGAATCGAGCAGCGGCCCGCCGGAATTGCCGGGGTTGATCGCCGCATCGGTCTGGATCACGCCGGACAATTCGCGGCCCTCGCTCGTCGGCAGGCGCCGCTGGAGCGCGCTGATCACGCCGGTGGTGAGGGTGTGGTCGAGCCCGAACGGGTTGCCGATGGCGAAGGTGGACTGCCCGACCTTCAGGTCGGCCGAGGTGCCGATGGCGAGCGGCGGCGGCGCCTTCGCCACCCGGCCGAGCCGCAGCACCGCAAGGTCGTAGGCCGGCGCGGCGCCGACCACGGTCGCGGAGACCACCTCGCCCGAGGACAGGCGCACCGAGATCGACCCGCCCGACTGGATCGCCGCCTGGACGACGTGGTTGTTGGTGACGACGTGGCCGCCGGCATCCCAGACGAAGCCGGTCCCGGTCTGGGTGTTGCCTGACCGGCCGCCCTCCTGGCCCTGCTCGGATTCGTCGTCGAGGCTCATCAGGTCGGCGCCGCGCGCCGCCCCTTGCGCGAAGACGTGCACCACCGAAGGGCTCGCCCGCTCGAACAGCGCGACGGTGGTCGCCTCCGCCGGTGCGAGGTCGCCGCGGGCGGTCACCGCGCGCGGGACCTCCCGCGAGAACAGGAACGCGGTGACGTAGGGCTGTGCGACGAACAGCGCCAGCAGCACCAGGATGGCGGCCAGCACGAGGCGCGCGAAACGATCCGGCACGATGACGCGATCTCCGACCGACGGGCACGACGACGCGGCCGACCCGCGATCCGTCGACCCTTAACGTGGCATTCAGCCTGCCCGCTTCAACGTTCTCGCACGGGAATGGTCAAGGTGCGGCGCCGCACCGTCGCGCTGCGGCGGAGACGGTAACGGAATGGTCATTCCTCAAGACCACAGTTTCGACAAGACGAAACGAAGTCCTGAGGTGTTCGCGCGCGATCTGCCACCGGTGGTCGGCAATCCGACGCGGGCGATTTGCGACGCAATCATGACCGGTTCCTGACGAGGGTGCCGCAATGATCGTGAAGCTGCCTTAGAGATGCTTCGATGTCTGGGCAAATACGCTGCGTTCCTGATCGGCCAGCCCTGGTGCCGGCCGTGGACGCCTGAACGGACGATACCGTTTCGGAAGGAAAAGAGTGAGATGGAAACCGAGGCCCTCGAACGACC
Organism: Methylobacterium sp. WL116; assembly: GCF_008039455.1. NCBI lineage: Bacteria > Pseudomonadati > Pseudomonadota > Alphaproteobacteria > Hyphomicrobiales > Methylobacteriaceae > Methylobacterium > Methylobacterium sp. WL116. Next base: position 247 of record NZ_VRUV01000758.1, on the reverse strand, counting down.
CGCCGATCTGACGATCTGGCGCACCCTGCCGGCAAGCTCGCCGCTGGCGCAGCCCAAGCGCTACGGCACCCTGCGCGAGGCGATCGCCGCCGCCGCCGGCGCGCTGACCGACCCGGCCAAGCAGCCCTGGATCATCACGGACGAGGGCGAGATCCTGTCCCCGAACTGGATCCGCACCTACCTGAACTGAGACGTCGCGCCGGCCCCCCGGACGGGCGGCGCTTCCGCGACGCGACCGCGCCCGGCC
>NZ_VRUV01000757.1:0-1662 GCF_008039455.1 Methylobacterium sp. WL116 | reverse complement strand
CCCCCGGCCGCGGCCCGGCGGGCGGTCGCGAGCCCGATGCCGCTCGACGCGCCGGTGACGACGACGACCTGATCGCGCAATGCCTTGTGTCTCATGCCGTCCCATCGCTCCACGCACCGGTCGGCACGGAGCCGCGGTCTTCAGGAGCTACCCGCGAAACCGTGAGATGTTGCCGAACGAGGCGCGATCCAGGCGCGTCCGTTGCACGCAGGCGTTCGAGTGCCCGAGCTGGCCGGCTCGGGTTCGAGCGGCTGCGGAAGCCCTGAGCCGGCGAGGCGATGTCGCGGGTGCTGCGCACGGGGATCCGTCTGCGGGACGGCGGCCGGACGCCGTCCCGCGCACCGGGACCGTCAGGTGACAGGGCGGTCGGCCGCTTGTAAGCACGGGCGCTCACGAAAACCCTGTCCGGAAGACCCATGTCCCACGCCGCCCTCGCCCAGACCATCGAAGCCGCCTGGGAGGACCGCGCCGGCATCGACACGAGCACGCGCGGCGCCGTTCGCGAGGCGGTCGAGGCGGCCCTCGCCCTGCTGGATTCCGGCGAGGCGCGCGTCGCCGAGAAGAGCGGCGACCAGGATTGGGTCGTCAACCAGTGGCTGAAGAAGGCGGTGCTGCTGTCCTTCCGCCTCAACGACATGGCGCCGATCTCCGGAGGCCCCGGCGAGGCGCCGTGGTGGGACAAGGTGCCCTCGAAGTTCGAGGGCTGGAGCGAGGCCGAGTTCCGCGCCGCGGGCTTCCGCGCCGTTCCCGGCTGCTTCGTCCGCCGCGGCTCGTTCATCGCGCCCGGCGCCGTGCTGATGCCGTCGTTCATCAATCTCGGGGCACGGGTCGGCAAGGGCACCATGGTCGACACCTGGGTGACGATCGGCTCCTGCGCCCAGGTCGGCGACAACTGCCACATCTCGGGCGGCGCCGGCATCGCCGGCGTGCTCGAGCCGCTGCAGGCCAACCCGGTGATCATTGAGGACAACTGCTTCATCGGCGCCCGCGCCGAGGTGGCCGAGGGCGTGATCGTCGGCGAGGGCAGCGTGCTGTCGATGGGCGTCTACATCGGCGCCTCGACCCGCATCGTCGACCGCACCACCGGCGAGGTCTTCTACGGCCGCGTGCCGCCCTATTCGGTGGTCGTCTCCGGCACGATGCCGGGCAAGGCGCTGCCGGACGGCTCGCCCGGACCGGGCCTGTACTGCGCCGTCATCGTCAAGCGCGTCGACGCCGGCACCCGCGCCAAGACCGCGATCAACGAGCTGCTGCGCACCTGATCCGAGCCGGGCCCGATCCGATGCGCGAGACCGCGACCCTCGACCTCACGGTGGCCGGCCGCTTGGTGCCGACGCCGTGCGATCGGATCGGGGCCGGCCCCGACGTGCTGCTGCTGCCGGCGCTCTCGACGATCGCGTCGCGAGCCGAGATGCGCGGCCTCGCCGACCAGCTCGCCTGGGACCATCGCTGCCTGATCCCGGACTGGCCCGGCTTCGGTGCGCATCCGCGGGCGCGGCTGCCGCTGAATCCGGCGACGTTCCACGCCTACCTCGACGCGCTGCTCGCCGTGACGACCAGGCTCAAGGTCATCGCCGCGCTGCTGCCCGGGCCGTGGAACCCGACCATCGCGGCCAAGCAGATCGCGACGATCAGCGAGCTGACCGACAACCGCATCGCGAT
>NZ_VRUV01000756.1:0-1663 GCF_008039455.1 Methylobacterium sp. WL116 | reverse complement strand
CCGCCGCGGCGCGGCCGCCGCGGGCGCGAGGCCGGGGAACGTCTCGTCTGTGGCCATCGGATGCGGTCGCGCCTCGGGAAAGCACCTGCATCCTCCGCCCGGATCCCCTCCCCGGTGGTTTCGATCCGCCGCCCGAGGCCGGCTTTCTCGGCACGCGGTGAATCGAACCTTGCCGCGGGGATGCATGACGAAGCGCGGGAGGCATGACGCCGCCTCCCTTGACAGGCGAGCGACCCCGGCGCCTTGCTCCCGCCTTCCGCAGGTCCCACCTTGCGACGTCGCGGGGCCGGCGGGTCATGGCCCGACGCGGGCGGCGGATGCCGGGATCGCGCGCGGCAAGCGGAGTCTGATCGAGATGGGTTACAAGGTCGCCATCGTCGGCGCCACGGGGAACGTGGGCCGCGAGATGCTGGACATCCTCGCCGAGCGGGCCTTCCCCGCCGACGAGGTCGTGGCTCTGGCTTCGCGCCGCAGCCAGGGCCAGGAAGTCTCCTTCGGCGACAAGATCCTCAAGGTCAAAGCCCTCGACACCTACGACTTCTCCGACACCGACATCTGCCTGATGTCGGCCGGCGGCGAGACCTCGAAGGAGTGGTCGCCCCGCATCGGCGCGCAGGGCTGCGTGGTGATCGATAACTCGTCGGCGTTCCGCTACGAGTCGGACGTGCCGCTGATCGTGCCCGAGGTGAACGCCGACGCGGTGGTCGGCTTCTCCAAGCGCAACATCATCGCCAACCCGAACTGCTCGACGGCGCAGCTCGTGGTCGCCCTGAAGCCGCTGCACGAGGCGGCGACGATCAAGCGCGTGGTGATCTCGACCTACCAGTCGGTCTCCGGCGCCGGCAAGGACGCGATGGACGAGCTGTTCAACCAGACCCGCGCCGTGTTCACGGCCGGCGAGGTGAAGCAGGAGAAGTTCACCAAGCGCATCGCCTTCAACGTCATCCCGCACATCGACGTGTTCATGGAGGACGGCTACACCAAGGAAGAGTGGAAGCTGGTCGCCGAGACCAAGAAGATGCTCGACCCCAAGATCAAGCTCACGGCCACCGCCGTGCGCGTGCCGGTGTTCATCGGCCACGCGGAGGCCGTCAACGTCGAGTTCGAGCGACCGATCTCCGCCGAGGAGGCGACCGCGATCCTGCGCTCGGCGCCCGGCATCCTGGTGATCGATAAGCGCGAGAACGGCGGCTACATGACCCCGCACGAGGCGGCGGGCGAGGACGCCACCTACATCTCCCGCATCCGCGAGGACGCGACGGTGGAGAACGGCCTGAACTTCTGGTGCGTCTCGGACAATCTGCGCAAGGGCGCCGCCCTGAACACGGTCCAGATCGCCGAGCTCCTGATCAACCGCAAGCTGATCGGGCGGGACAGGAAGGCGGCCTGAACGTCGTCCGACGATCGGGATCCATGATTGATCAAGGCGCCGTCCCGCTGGTCGGGCGGCGCCTTTTCATTTTGCAGATCAGGCTGCCGAGCGATGAATCTCGATCTTGGACCGCACCTGCTCCTCGTCGCTCTCGCATCGACCAGCCCGGCGATCGCGAACGACGATCTGATGAAGCATCTGGCGAACCCGGCCGAGCAGGTGCTGCAGACGGTCGACTACGCCAACACGCGCTATTCGAAGCTCGACCAGATCAACGCGGGCAACGTCAAG
>NZ_VRUV01000755.1:0-1665 GCF_008039455.1 Methylobacterium sp. WL116 | reverse complement strand
GCCTTGCGGAACCCGCCGGCGTCGCGCCCGCCGACCGCCTGCCCGCACAGGGCCTCGGCGGCGGTGGCGAAGCCGTCGAGGAAGAACCCGCCGATCAGAAACAGATTCCACAGCACCGCGTTGGCCGCGAGCACCGCGTCGCCCTGGCGTGCGCCGAGCGCGGAGAACAGGACGATGCCCGACACGAGCGCCAGCGTCCGCACGATCACGTCGCCGTTGACCGCGAGCGTGCGCCGCAGCGCGACGGGATCGCGGACCTCGGACCACGGCACCCGCCAGGGCTTCAAGCCGAGGCGCACCAGGATCGCGAGGCCGAGGGCGAGGCCGGCCGCCTCCGCGATCACGGTGGCGAGGGCGGCGCCGGACAGGCCGAGATCGAGGCCGAGGACCAGAGCGAGCGTCAGGCCGATGTTCACCAGGTTGATCGCCACCTGCAGCAGCAGGCCGAGATCGGTGCGGCCGCGCCCGAGCACCGAGCCGAGCACGGCGTAGTTCGCCAGCGCGAACGGCGCCGAGAGGATGCGGATGTGGATGTAGGTCGCGAGCCCCGCGATCACCGCGGGGCTCGCGCCGGTGATCCGGAAGGCGGCGGCCGCGATCGGTCCTTGCAGGACGACCAGGGCGAGGCCGGCGACCAGGCCCGCCGCGAGGGCGCGCGCCAAGGTCCGGTCGACCTCGGCGCCGTCTCGGGCGCCGACCGCCTGCGCGGTGAGGCCGGCGGTCGCCATGCGCAGCGCGCCGAACGACCAGAACAGCGCGTCGAAGATCACGGCGCCGAGGGCGATCGCCCCGAGGAGCGCGGCGTCGCCGAGCCGCCCGATCACCGTGGCGCCGACGAAGCCGAGCATCGGCGTGGTGACGTTGGCGATCGTCATCGGCAGGGCGAGCGCGAGCACGCGCCGTCCGGTGATGGGCTCGATTGGGATCACGCGGCCTCCGGGTCGCGGTGGAGACTAGCCTACCGCGAGACCGCGAACAGCCGCGAGATGAGCCACAGCGGCACCACCACCACCGCGCCGGCCAGGATCCAGCCGCCGAAATCGTGGAAGGTGGCGAGGCCGAGATCGATCAGCGCGCGGGCCGCGTCGTAGATCTGCCAGAACAGCCGCGCCGGGGTCAGCCCGAGCATCGCCATGAAGGCGCCGACCAAGACCGAGAGGAACAGCAGCCGCAGGAACACGCCGGCCGGCGAGCCGCCGAGGAAGCGGCGCAGGGCCGAAGCGCGATAGCCCGACGGCGGTCCCTGGTAGGGGTCTCCCGAATAGTTCTGGCCTGGGCGGCGCGGGTCGTGCTCGACGATCATCGACATTCCTTTGCGGGATGAAGGTCTTCCAACCGTCCGAAGCCGGCGGAACCGTGACGGATGCACCACACCGGGCGCGAAACCGGATCGTGGTTCGGGCGTTAGGCGGTTTCGCCGGCCGAACCGAGATGGCAATGCGGCGCTCGCGCGCCAAGATGGGTTCGGAATTCGCGGATGCCGTGACGCCTCGCCCCGCGCAGCCCCAAGAGACGAGACGAAACGCCCCATGATCGACCACGCCCTGTTCGACCCGGCGACGATCGATCCGGACACCAAGCGCCTCAACGCCGAGATCGTCGCGGCGCACGCGGCGCAGGCCGACCCGTGGTCGCTGCCCATCGCCGAGGTGCGCGCGCGGCGCC
>NZ_VRUV01000754.1:0-1670 GCF_008039455.1 Methylobacterium sp. WL116 | reverse complement strand
GCTCCGGGCCGGGCGGGTCGCGCGGCGGCGCCCGGCATCGCCTGCCGGGATCCCGCGACCCATCGTGAGGGCCGAGCGACGGGTCGCGCCGGCCTCGACGCGTTCCTGCCCGGACCCGCGGGCTTTAGCCCAATTCATCCGCGGCAGGCGAATGCTTCCTGGGGCGGGCGGATGAGCGGGACATGAACGGACACCCCCCGGACATATCGCCGCCGCGATTGGCTCCTAGCTCGTTACCCGTTCGGGGCCGGCCGCGACGGCGTTGCGGGACGGCCACGACCCGGCGGAATCGTGCGGGGCGGAACGGCCTCGGATTGCCGGGCCGCCTCGGCCGTGCGACCCGTGGTGGCTGCCCCGTCCCGTCCGCTGAAGGTACAGAGCGCTCCGGAATGCTTCAGCCTCGCCCAGATTCCGTCGATGCGAGCCCGGCGACGTTCCTTTTCCTCCAGGGCCTCGCCTCGACCTTCTTCTCCGATCTCGGCGGCGCCCTGGCCGCCCGCGGGCATCGGGTGCGGCGGATCAACTTCTGTCCCGGCGACTGGCTGTTCTGGCGCGGCGACGCGGACCATTACCGCGGCACCCGGCCCGGCTGGGAGCGCTGGCTCGACGCCTACGTCGCCACCTACGGCGTGACCGACATCGTCCTGTTCGGCGATTGCCGCCCCTATCACGTCGTCGCGCGCGCCGTCGCGGTCGCCCGCGGCCTGCGCGTCCACGTGTTCGAGGAGGGCTACATCCGCCCGAACTGGATCACCTGCGAGCTCGGCGGCGTGAACGGGTACTCGACCCTTCCGAAGACCGCCGAGGGCGTCCGGACGCTGGCGCGCCGCCTGCCGCAGCCCGGCCGCGCGATGCCCTCGACCGGCGACATGGCCCTGCGCAGCATCTGGGACGTCGGCTACAACGTCGCCAACGTCTGCTTCCCCTACCTTTACCCGCGCTTCCGCAGCCACCGCCCGACGCATATCGCGATGGAATATGCCGGCTGGATCAAGAAGTTCTCCCGCCGCGGCCGGACCAGGCGCGAGGCCGCCCGCTGCAACGAGATCTACAACGCGGTCGGCTGCGACTACTTCCTGCTGCCGCTCCAGCTCGACAGCGACTACCAGATCCGCGTGCACTCCCCCTTCCTCGGGGTCGAGGGCTTCATGGACCGGGTGATCAAGTCCTTCGCAGAGGCCTCGCAGGCGCCGACCCGCCTGCTGGTGAAGCTCCACCCCCTCGATGCCGGCCTGATCAACTGGCGCAAGTTCGCCCGCGCCTCGGCCCGCCGCCACGGCGTGAGCGAGCGCCTCGACTTCATCGACGGCGGCGAGCTGCCCAGCCTGATCGCCGGCGCCCGCGGCGTGGTGATCGTCAACAGCACCGTCGGCATGCTCTCGCTGGAGATGGGCCGGCCGACGATGGCGCTCGGCACCGCGATCTACAACATGCCCGGCCTCACCCATCAGGGCGACATCGACGTGTTCTGGACCGCACCGACCGCTCCGGATCTCGGCCTGATGTCGGATTTCCGCCGCGTGGTGCTGCACCGGACGCAAGTGAACGGCGGCTACTTCTCCAAGGCCGCCATCGCCCGCGCCGTCGCCGCGACGGTCCCGCGGATGGAGGCGGCGTCGATATGGACTCTTGGGGGTCATCAGCCTGTTATCCCCGGCGTACCTTTTATC
>NZ_VRUV01000753.1:0-1680 GCF_008039455.1 Methylobacterium sp. WL116 | reverse complement strand
GGACGGCCTGCAGGGCGAGCGCGTAGAGCGCGGTCACGGCGATGACCGCGCGGCAGACCCGCCAATCTGGCCGCCACATGCGCATGCCCCACGCCTAGGGCGCCGGCCGCCGCCCAGCCGGAACGCGGCGTCGCGCCCTGCCTCACGGTTGCGCGCTGAAAGCCGTGCTCCGGGAAGGCCTCGGCCCGCATCGACCGATGCAGCCTGCCGCATCGCCGTCGCTCGGCCCCTCGCGATCGCGCGAGCCGGCATGCCCGGGACGCCGTCCCCCAACCGCCCGGCCGCCCGCGGCCGCGACCGACACCGCCCCCTTCAGGAGAGTTGCCATGTCCAAGCTGTTCCGTCGCCGCGCGACCGGCTCCCTCGTCGCCCTCGCGCTGCTCGCGGTCCCGGCCGGCGCCCACGAGTACAAGGCCGGCGCGCTCGCGATCGCCCATCCCTGGACGCGGGCGACCCCGAACGGCGCCAAGGTCGGCGGCGGCTACCTCAGCGTCACCAACACCGGCACCGCGCCGGACACGCTGCTCGGCGCCACGGTGACCGGGGCGGACCACGTCGAGATCCATTCGATGACGATGGACGGCACCGTGATGAAGATGGCCCCGGTCCCGGGCGGCCTGGTCATCGCCCCCGGCGCCACGGTGACGCTCGCGCCGGGCGGCTACCACATGATGTTCGTCGACCTGACGGCGCCCCTGAAGAAGGGCGAGCGCGTCAAGGGCACGCTGCGGTTCGAGAAGGCGGGGACCGTCCCGGTCGAGTTCGCGGTCGAGGCGATCGGCGCGAAGGCCCCCGAGGGCGCGCAAGGGGCGGCCGGCGGCCACGATCATGCCCATTGATCCGCCGCCCGTCACGCCGGCCCAGCGCCGGGCGGGCTACGGCATCCTCGCGGCGGTGCTCGTCGGCATCCTCGGCATCGCCGGGGGCGTCGTGGCGATGCTGCCGCGCGGGCCCGCCAAGCCGGCGATGTCGGTGGTCGGCGGCCCGTTCCGGCTGCAATCGTCCAAGGGTGGGATCCTCGATTCGGCGACGCTGGCCGGCCGGCCCTTCCTGGTGTTCTTCGGGTTCACCCGCTGCCCGAACGTCTGCCCGACGACGCTGGCCGACCTCTCCAACCTGATCGACGACCTGCACAAGGCCGGCGGCGACATCGGCGCCTACTACATCACCCTCGATCCCGAGCGCGACGACGCCGCGGTGCTGCGCGACTACATGGGCTCGTTCAGCGATTCGATCACGGGGCTGACCGGGACCCGCGAGGAGATCGACCGGGTGGCGCGGTCCTACCGCGTCTTCTCCAAGAAGGTCCCGCTGCCGGGGGGCGACTACACCCTGGAGCACACGCTGATGGTCTACCTGATGGACCGGAACGGCGGCTTCGTCGGCCCGCTCGATCTCGCGGCCGGGCACGGGCTCGCCCTCCGGCAGATCCAGGCCGTCCTGTGACGGGTCGGGCGAAGCGCGTCGGCGCCGTCGGGCTGGGTCAGGACGAAGCCGTCCTCCAGCACCACCGTGTTCTTGATCACGCCGGTGGCGCCGGCGTTGTTGCCGCGGACCGCGCCGACGCTCGTCGCCGGCCGGTTCCCGATCGTGTCGCGCCGCCCGATCCCGGGCACGACCTGCCCGACCGGATGCTCGATGACGCTGGGCGCCGAGCCCTGCGGCGCGGCGACGCCGAAG
>NZ_VRUV01000752.1:0-1682 GCF_008039455.1 Methylobacterium sp. WL116 | reverse complement strand
GAGGTCGAGCGCGCGGCCGGCGTCGCGGCGGCCGGGCACCTGCGGGCCGCCGGCCTCCCCTGCCCCGTGGTCAGCATCGGCTCGACCCCGACCGCGCGGTTCGCCGAGGCGCTCGACGGCGTGACCGAGGTGCGGGCCGGCGTCTTCATGTTCGGCGACTTGTTCCAGGCCGGCATCGGCACCTGCGCAACCGGGGACATCGTCCTGTCGGTGCTGGCGACGGTGATCGGGCACCAGCGCGCGAAGGGCTGGATCATCGTCGACGCCGGATGGATGGCGCTGTCGCGCGACCGCGGCACCGCGCGCCAAGCCGTCGACCAGGGCTACGGGATCGTCTGCGATCCGGCGGGGACGCCCTACCCCGACCTGATCGTGCGCGACGCCAACCAGGAGCACGGCATCGTCGCCCTCCGCCCCGGATCAGCCGCCGCGCTGCCGGACCTTGCCTTGGGCGCGCGCCTGCGCATCCTGCCCAACCATGCCTGCGCCACCGCCGCGCAGCACGGAAGCTACCACGTGCTCGACGCCGCCGGGCGCGTCTCCGCCACGTGGCCCCGCATCGCCGGCTGGTGATCCTCTCCATGACAGATCCGATCGAGCGCATCGCGACGAAGGCCGTGCCGGAGCCCGCCGGGCACTATGCCCAGGCGACGGCATGGCGCGACCTCGTCTTCGTCTCGGGCCAGCTCGGGCCCCGCCCCGACGGCAGCCATACCTTCGACCGCCCGTTCGAGGAGCAGGCCCGGCAGGCGCTGGCCAACGTGCTCGCCATCCTCGGCGCGGCCGGATGCGGCCCGGAGCGCGTGCTCAAGGTCACCGCCTACTTGGTCGGCGTCGAGAACTGGCCGGCCTTCGATCGGATCTACGCGGAGATGTTCGGCGCGGCCCGCCCCGCCCGCGCCGTGGTGCCGGTGCCGGGCCTGCACCACGGCTACCTCGTCGAGATCGAGGCCGTCGCCGCGCGCCCGGACCCGGCCTGAGCCGACCCATCGCGGCCGTTTACCGATCGCCGGGGGCATCCCCCAAACGGGTGATGTGCGGGTCGTCGGAATCGCGGTGTTCTCTCGTGTCCGAGCCTGACGAGGGAGCCCGACATGCGAAACCGCCAGGATTTTCCGATCTGGACGCGAAACCGGGCGCAGCGTCACGCCGCGCGCGGCTGCAGCCGGCTCGTGGTCGGCCTGATCCTCCGGTCGGGCCGCCGGCGGCCGTCGCCCCCGGTCGCGGACGAGCGTCCCTCGAACGTCCTGCCGTTCAAGATCCCCGCGACCGCGCAACCTTTCCGGCCCCCGCCGGCGCCGGTGGACGACCTGCGGCACGGGTGAGGCCGCAGGTCTCTCAGAACCGCTCGACCCAGGGGCGCAGCTCCAGCTCCTGGGTCCAGGCGCTGCGATCCTGGCGCAGCACGTCGCGGTAGCTGCGGGCGATGGCCTCCGGGTCGAGGTGGCTGTCGGGGGCATCCGGCGCCTCGGGCGCGCGGGCCGGGTTCCGGATCGCGCCGTCGATGACGAAGTGGGCCACGTGGATGCCCTGGGGCTGCAGCTCGCGCGACAGGCTCTGGGCCAGGCCGCGCAGGGCGAACTTGCCCATGGCGAAGGCCGACGAGCCGGCGAACCCCTTCACGCTCGCCGAGGCGCCGGTGAGCAGGATCGCGCCGTGCCGGGCCGGCAGCATGCGCCGGG
>NZ_VRUV01000751.1:0-1689 GCF_008039455.1 Methylobacterium sp. WL116 | reverse complement strand
GCCGCTCGCCGCGGCGCTGCGCGACGCGCGCAGCGATCCGCTGATGCAGCAGGTCCTGCGCAACCTCGGCGCCCGGCTGATGCTGGCCGGCGTCGACGGCACGAGCCGCGCGATCCTGCTCACCTCGGCCGCGCCCGGCGAGGGCAAGTCCTTCACCACCCTCGCGCTCGCCCAGCTCAACGCGGCGAGCGGGCGCCGCGTGCTCGTCCTCGAATGCGATCTGCGCCGCCCGGTCTTCGAGACGGCTCTGGACCTGCCCGCCGGCCCCGGCCTCGCCGGCGTGCTGCGCGGCGAGGCCCTGCCGCGGGAGGCGGTGATCGCGACGGCGACGCCCAACCTCGACGCCATCCCCGCCGGCGCGGCGACCACGGAATCGACCGAGCTGCTGATGGGCAAGCGCATGACCGAGCTGCTGCTCTGGGCCCGCAAGTACGACCTTGTGCTGATCGACAGCCCGCCCGCGGCGATGCTGATGGACGCCCAGATCCTGGCGCGGCAGGTCGACGGCGTGCTGTGCTGCACCCGCTGGGGCCGCTCGCAGGTGTCGGCGATCAGCGCCACCGTCAACGGCCTGCGCGAGGCCGGCGGCGACGTGTTCGGGCTCGCGATCACCATGGTGCGGGCCGACGACCACCCGTTCTACGACACCGGGCACGAGCCGGCGCGCCGCTATCTCGGAGCCGCGTGATGGACCGTCCGCGGGTCGTGTTCGTCAACCACACCAGCACGATGTCGGGCGCCGAGATGGTGCTGTGCGATGCCGTCGGACCCTGGCGCGGCGCCACCGCCTTCCTGTTCGAGGACGGGCCGCTCGCGACCGCGCTGCGGGAGCGGGGGCTGGCGGTCGTCCGTGCGCGGCACGGATCCGGGCTGTCGTCCCTGCGCCGCGACGGCTCGCCCTGGCGCGCGATTCCACTGGCCGGACGGCTCGCCGCGACGATCCTGGCGCTGGCGCGGACCGCGAAGGCCCACGACGTGGTCTACGCCAACTCGCAGAAGGCCTTCGTCCTCTCGGCCCTCGCCGCGGCTCTCGTGCGCCGCCCGCTGATCTGGCACCTGCACGACATCCTCGATCCCGCGCATTTCGGGGCGGCGCAGCGTGGGCTTCAGGTCCGCCTCGCCAACGCGTTCGCCGCCCGGGTCGTGGTTCCGTCGCAGGCCGCCGCCGACGCCTTCGTCGCGGCGGGCGGGCGCCGGGATCTCATAGAGATTGTGCCCAACGGCCTCGACCTCGACGGCGAGCCCGGCGACCCGGCCGCCCTGCGCACGAGCCTCGGGTTGCCGCACGGCCCGCTGGTCGGCGTCTTCAGCCGGCTCGCCCCGTGGAAGGGGCAGCACGTGGTGCTGGAGGCCCTGGCCCGCTCGCCCGGCACGGCGTGCATCGTCGCCGGCACCGCCCTGTTCGGCGAGGACGCCTACGCGAACGGTCTGCATGCGCGCGCGGCCGAGCGCGGGCTCGCCGACCGCGTCCACTTCCTCGGCCAGCGCGGGGACGTGACGCGCCTGATGCGCGCGGTGGACGCGGTGATCCATCCCTCGATCGCACCCGAGCCGTTCGGGCGCACCCTGGTCGAGGCGATGCTGGTCGGGACGCCGGTGATCGCCACCGATACGGGCGCGGCGGCCGAGATCCTCGACCGGGGCGCGGCGGGGACCCTGGTGCCGCCCGGCGACGCGGGGGCGCTCGCC
>NZ_VRUV01000750.1:0-1690 GCF_008039455.1 Methylobacterium sp. WL116 | reverse complement strand
AGCGGTTCAGGGTGCTGTGATCGACCTCCAGGCCGCGCTCCAGGAACAGCTCCTCAATGTCGCGGTAGCTCAGCGGATAGCGCAAGTACCAGGAGACCGCCTGCACGATGAGCGTCGCCTCGTAGTGACGGCCCCTGAAGTCGGTCTTGGCCCGCTGCTTCAATTTCGCGGCGATGGCAGACAGGATCATGGGCCGGCTCCAAGGCGGAGGCGGCAAGCTGGTCAGAGATGGCTAACGATCCGTGAACGAAGGCGCATTCGCGTTTGCCACAGGCCCCTTAAACCAATGGTGATCAAGGTCGGTCGCGGGCATTGGCGACTCCCTAGGCCGCAGCCGTTATAGCTTCCGCGACGCAGACTCTGTTCCGGCCGGTTCGCTTCGCCTCGTACAAAGCCGCATTCGCCCGCTCAATCAAATCCGCGCCGCTTTCTCCGGCGCGGTGCTCGGCTACTCCGATTGAGATCGTCACCCGGCCCACCGTCTCTCCGGTACCGCGTTTCATCAGCACCTGTGCCGCTAGCCGTTCGCACATCTGCCACGCCAACGTCCGAGCTACCGCATGGTCTGCACCAGCAAGTAGGATCGCGAACTCCTCGCCACCGAAACGTGCTGCCGTATCCCGGCCCTTCACGTTGTCCGCGAGCATGCGGGCGACCCGCCGCGGGACTTGATCGCCGGTCTTGTGCCCATGCTCGTCGTTGAAGCGCTTGAAGTGATCCACATCGATCATGAGAAGCGCAAAACGACTAGAAGGATCAGCAACGGCATCCCTGATCGCTCGTAGCAACTTGGAGTCGAAAGCGCGTCGATTAGCGATCCCGGTCAGCGCGTCGGTAGCGGCTTCCTGGCGTACCTGGAGAAGGTCCTCCTTCAGGCGAGCGATACGTCCAACCGAAGCGGACAGCTGTGCTTCGAGTACCCGATTGCGAGCGCTCGCCCCCTCGGTTTCGGCCGTCAGCATCGTCACGGCACGCAGCAGCTCCTCGGTGCCCGAGCTTGCGTTCAAATGAGTGCGCCAATGATCCAGCGTACCACCGTAGGCTCGGATCGCGTTACCATCGCGCGTGACCTGTTCGACGATCCCCTGGGCGACATCGGCGAGATCGTCGGCACCAGCAGCGACCCTGGCACTGTCCTCCCCTCTGTCGATGTAGTCCCGGTGAAGGGCATCGATATATCCAGCGGTGAGCAGCTGTCCGTTAGCCTCACACTGGCGGACATGGCTCACGAGCGGTCGGTTGCCACCGTCGAACAGCTCGTAGAATACCTCGAAGTTACGGGGCGTTGGCGGGATGCCCTGTTGGCGCATTGCATCCCAGGCTCGTTCGCCAACCGATTTTATATCTTGTCGGTTGTGATCTCGCTCTGCTGGATGGCTCATGATTGGTCACAAAATAACTATGCTTTGCAGGACACTCCAACGCCAAGGTTACGTTCGCGTGAACATCGAACTGTCAATCCAACTTCAAGGCGAGCCTAAGAGCCCGTCCGATAACATCCGGTAGGGGTTGAGTGGCCGGGATGGGGGTGATTCCAGAAGGGTGCTGAGGCCTGATCTGGAAGTGCCATGTGGACCCCGACCACTCGCCGGCAGCATAGCCGTTCGCGCCTGCGCTACGAAACCGACCTGACCGATGCGGAATGGGCCGTGATTGCGCCGCTGATGCCGGAGCCGGCCTCGTGCGGTCG
>NZ_VRUV01000074.1:0-13354 GCF_008039455.1 Methylobacterium sp. WL116 | reverse complement strand
GCTTCTGCCGGCTTCTTGGCCGGTCCGGATGTCTGCTTCATCTTCGCTCCTCAGGGGCTACGATGAACCAGCCATCCTCCGTTCGTGAAGACCCTCATTCTGTCCCACAGGTGCTGACGTCGGACAGGTCGTCGGAGACCGTGGCTACACCAGCCACGCCTTTCGCGAACACATCTGGGATATGGGCGCTCGGCTTGCGATCCCGCCTCAGCGCCACGAAGCGCCCGTGGCCTGCCCGGATTGGATCTACAACAACCGCAACCAGGTCGAGCGCCTCTGGGCCAGGCTAAGGAGTGGCGCGCCATCGCCACCCGCTATGAGAAGACCGCGTCAGTTCCATGGGCGTCCTCTCCCTCGCAGCCGCCCTCGATTGGATCTAGCGATGACACGCCCTAGCCGTGACTCGTTGTCTTATGTAACACATTCAAGTATCAATTAGATAATGCGATAAAAATTGCGCTATTTTTTCAGTGGCTTGCGAATAATCGGCTGAGGAGTTGGAATCCTGGCGCCCCAGCCAAGGATTGCAACTCCGACAGGGGTTAAGAGCGTCTAACGAAAACGGCGATTGGCGCGTTGGTAGGGCATGGCGAAGTTCCCGGTTCCCGACGATTTCTGGGCGGTGATCGCGCCGCTGCTGCCACTGGCGCGGGAGTGTCCGAAAGGCGGGCGGCCGCCGATACCGGACCAGGCGGCGCTGACCGGCATCCTTTTCGTGCTGCGCACCGGTTTGCCGTGGGAGGACCTGCCGCATGAGATGGGGTGCGGTTCGGGGATGTCGTGCTGGCGACGGCTGCGTGATTGGCAGAGGGCGGGCGTATGGCGGGCCTGCATCACGCCTTGCTGGAGCGGCTGGACGGCGCCGAACAACTGGATTGGGGCCGTGCGGCACGCGACAGTGCCAGCCTGACGGCGAAAAACGTATGGCCCGCCCCGTCCGCAAGTGGCTTATGATCCGCTGGTCTTAGCAGTCTGCATAAACGTATCCGGCCTTCCAGCGATGCCGTTGGCCAAGATGGAGATCCGCGCGTCCTGGTCCTCATAAAGGGGTCGGCGTCGAGCGCCATTTTCCGCCAGAGGCTTCCAGAACATCGATCGGCTGTCAGGCAATCTTCCTTTCGCCGCTCGCAGACATCGGAAGGCTGACGAAGGCTTTGCCGACCAAGCACGGTTCAGGCAGCCACCGCCGCCGGCTCATAGACGCGTTCGTGGCGCAGCAGCGCCCAGACGGTCCGGGCCATTTTAGCCGCCAGCGCAACGACGGCGGTGTTGGCGTGCGCCCGCGCCAGCAGGTCCCGGAGCCATTGGCCGATCCACGCATCGCTTTTGCGAAGGGTCCTCGGGCATGCGCTGGCAGGGTCGACCCCTGCGCGGTGAGGACGGTGGTCCGCCGGACCGAGCGCAGCGCAACTTCACCGACCCGGACAGCCGGATCCTGCCGACCTGCGACGGGTTCGTGCAGGACTACAGAGGCCAGATCGCCGTCGATGCTGCGCATCAGGTCATCGTGGCGCACCGCCTCGTGACGAACGCCGCCGACGCCCGCGCCCTCGTGCCGCTCATCGACGACATCCGCGCTCATCTCGGGCGCAAGCCGTGCGAGGTCTCGGGCGATGCAGGCTTTGACAACGAGGCGAACCTGGCAGCGCAGAAGCAGCGGCGGATCACCGCCTATCTCGCTCCAGGTCGGGCGCGCCACGGAGAGGCGGATGCGGCCGGTCGTCGACAGCTGACGAAGACGCCCCTGATGCGTGCGATGGCCGAACGGCTGAAACGGGGTGGCCGCCGGAGCCGCTACCGCCTCAGGAAGCAGGTCGTCCAGCCGGTGTTCGGGCAGATCGAGCAGGCCCGGGGCCTCCGACCGTTCCTGCTCCGCGGGCTCGATTAGGTCCGCGGCGAATGGGCGATGATCTGCACCGCCCACAACCTTCTGAAGCTGGCCAAGGCCGAACGCTGAGCATGACGCCGGCTGGCCTGCCTTGATCTCAACCCCGTCCTCGATCCGATAAAACGTTACTCGGACGGGTTCCTAGCAGGCTGCTGCAGAAGTCCGTGGCGGTGCGGCCTTGAAGATGATTCACTCTGTCCGAGCGAGAGGCGGGGTTCGATCGATGCGTGGACGTGAGGCGGCCTCGGCCAACCTGTTCAGCTACGTTCGGCTTGAGGAGCGTGTGCCAGCCGATCCCCCTTTGCGGCCGATCAGGACGTTGGCTGACGAGGTGATGGCCGGGCTGAACGAGTGCTTTGAGAGCCTGTACTCGGGCCTGGGCCGTCCCTCGATCCCGCCCGAGATGCTGCTGCGAGCCACACTGCTGCAGGCGTTCCTCTCGGTGCGCTCCGAGCGGATGCTGATGAAGTAGATCGACGACAACCTGCTGTTCCGGTGGTTCGTGGGGTTGGAGATGGATTCCACGGTCTGGCATTCAACCGGGTTCACGCACAACCGCGTCCGTCTGCTGGAGACGGAGGTGGCGCACGCCTTCCTGGCGGGGCTGCTGGCGCTCAAGCCGGTCAACCGGTTTCTGTCGAGCGACCACTTCTCGGTGGACGGCACGATGATCGAGGCGTGGGCCTCGATGAAGAGCTTCCAGCCGAAAGACGGCTCGGGTGAACCGCCGGATCCTGGCCGCAACGGCGAGCGCGACTTTCACAAGGAGAAGAGCTCGAACGCGCCCCATGCCTCGACCATCGACCCGGACGCGGGTCTCTACCGCAAGGCGGACGGCCAGGAGAGCCGGCTGTGCTGCCTCGGCCATGCGCTGATGGAGAAACCGGAACGGCCTGGTGGTGGACGCGACCCTCACCCACGCTACCGGCACCGCCGAGCGTGAGGCGGCCCTGACCATGCTCAACCGCCGACCCCGCCGGCACCGGATCACTCTGGGCGCGGACAAGCTGTTCGACGTGGCGGCCTTCGTCGGCGACCTGCAAGCGCGGCGGGTGAGCCCGGACATCGCGATCAACGGGGCGATGTCGAAAACCGGCAAGGTGCGCAAGACCGCCCTCGACGGCCGCACCACGCGGCATGCCGGCTACGCGGTCAGCCTGCGCTGCAGGAAACAGATCGAGGAGGTCTTCGGCTGGATCAAGGCTCAGGCCGGGCTGAGGAAGGTCAAGCTGCGCGGGCGAGCCAAGGTCGAGGCGCTGTTCACCTTCTCAGCCGCCGCCTACAACCATCGTGCGTCTGCCCCAGCTGCTGGCCGGAGCGGTCGCATAACGGGCGACCCGGACATGGCCGAGACATGGCCCGCGACCCGAGCAACACATCGAAGCTGCCGGATCGAGCCTCGTCGAGGCGGACTGATCTCATAAAACAGTCCTGACGATCCAAACCAAGCGTCACGCCTGACTTCCGCAGCAGCCTGCTAAGTTAAAAACGTTGTTGCATGGTTGAGACTGTCGACAGAATCGTAGCGTACGTAGATCAGAAGCTCATCCGCACGACCTCGATCAATGTAGCCAGGATCCTGCGGCGACCAAGCTATTTTGCAGTGCCGATGATGCGGACCGCGCGATGCCGAGGTCGCTCGCCTCCGACAATGTGGGGGTGATGCTGCCAGCGACGAAGACCTGGGCTGCGCTCGACCTGCCCGACTCGCCGTTCGGCTGGGGGAAACAGCGCATATGCAGCGGCCGAGATGCTGACTCGGTAGATACATCCGAGCCAGAAGACCGAGAGGTCGAGATCGTACCGCTGCATTTGGCGGACCGCTCTTTCCGACCCCGATTCACCGAATCGCGGCGCCCTCGCCATTGACGACATCACCGGCCCATAATAGATGACAACCATCATTTTAATGGCGAGTTCGATCGGTGTCGGGGAAGCGGCGATGAATGTCGGTATGGTCATGTTGCTGACGAGCCTCGCTTTGGCGGCGTGCTCGCCGGCCGAGACGGCGGTGCCTGAGAAACCACGGCTCGTTCAGACCGTCGCGGTCGCCCCGGCCGAGGGGGCGGTCTCGCGCTACACCGGGGTCGTTCGGGCGCGGACGGAGAGCAACCTCGGCTTCCGCGTCGGCGGCAAAATCTTCGAGCGGCTGGTCGATCCGGGGGACCGCGTCCGCCTCGGACAGCCGCTGATGCGCCTCGATCGGACCGATTTCGGGCTCGCGCTGAACGCCGCCAAGGCGTCCGTCGAGGCGGCCCGCGCGCAGATGATCAAGGCCAAGGCCGACGAGGCGCGCAGCCGCAAGCTCGTGGCCGACGGCTGGACCTCGATCCAGGCCTACGACCAGAACAAGGGCGCGGCCGATGCCGCCATCGCGCAGTTCGCCAACGCGGAGGCGCAGGCGAGCCAGATCGCCAACCAGGCGGGCTACGCCGAGCTCCAGGCCGATGCCGACGGCGTGGTGATGGAGGTGCCGACCGAGCCGGGACAGGTCGTCGCCGCCGGCCAGACCGTGGTGAAGCTCGCCCGCGACGGATCGCGGGAGGCGGAGGTGTTCCTGCCCGAGGGCAGCCGGCGCGCGGCGCAGGGGAACGCTTCGGCCACCCTCTACGCCGAGGGCGAGGCGACCTATCCGGCGCGCCTGCGCGAGCTGTCGGCGACGGCCGACCCCGCGACCCGCACCTACCGGGCGCGCTACATCCTGTCGGGCGGCGGCGAGGCTGCGCCGCTCGGGGCGACGGTCACCCTTCGGCTCGCCGACCACGACGTCCGGCGCGAGCCCGCGGTGGAGGTGCCGCTCGCGGCCCTGTTCGACCGGGGCGACGGCACCGCGGTCTGGCGCTACGACGCCGAGACCGAAACGGTGCGGGAGCAGGCCGTGCGGGTCGCGCGCATGGGCGAGGAGCGCGCCGAGGTCGTCGCGGGCCTGAGCCCGGGCGATCGCATCGTGGCGCTCGGCGCCCACCTGCTCAAGCCCGGCGAGAAGGTGCGCCAGGCGGACGCGAACCTGACGGGGGCGAAGCGATGAGCGGTTTCAACCTCTCCGCGCTCGCCGTCCGCGAGCGGGCGGTCACGCTGTTCCTGCTGATCGCCGTGACGGTCGCCGGCATCTTCGCCTTCCAGAAGCTCGGCCGCGGCGAGGACCCGGCCTTCACCGTCAAGACCATGACGGTCTCGGCGGCGTGGCCGGGCGCCACCGCCGAGGAGATGCAGCGTCAGGTCGCCGACCCGCTCGAGAAGCGGCTGCAGGAGCTCGTCTACTACGACCGCGCCGAGACCACCGTGCGCCCGGGCCTGATGGTGACGAAGGTCTACCTCAAGGACAACATGCCTCCGGGGAAGGTGCAGTCGGAGTTCTACCAGGCGCGCAAGAAATTGTCCGATCAGGCCTCCAGCCTGCCCCGCGGGGTGATGGGACCGCTGTTCAACGACGAGTTCTCGGACGTCTACTTCGCGCTCTACGCGCTCCAGGCCAAGGGGCTGCCGCACCGCCAGCTCGTGCTCCAGGCCGAGGCCCTGCGCCAGCGCCTGCTGCGGCTGCCCGGCGTCGAGAAGATCAACATCCTCGGCGAGCAGGCGCAGAAGATCTTCGTCGAGATCTCGTACCAGCGCCTGGCCACGCTCGGGATCACCGGCCAGCAGCTGCTGGCGTCGCTCGCCAACCAGAACGACGTGACGCCGGCCGGCTTCGTCGAGACAGCCGGGCCGCGGGTCTACCTTCGCCTGGACGGCGCCATCGACGGGCTCGACGCGATCCGCGGCCTGCCGGTGGCGGCGGGCGACCGCAGCCTCAAGCTCGGCGACATCGCGGAGGTGAAGCGCGGCTACGAGGACCCCAGGAGCTTCGCGATCCACAACGACGGCGAGCCGGCCCTGATGCTTGGCCTGGTGATGAAGCCCGGCTTCAACGGCCTCAAGCTCGGCGAGGCGCTCAATGCCGAGGAGGTCGCGATCCATCACGACCTCGCCCTCGGAATCGGCTTCACCAAGATCACCGATCAGGCCAAGGTCATCGACGCGGCGATCCACGAGTTCATGGTCAAGTTCTTCACCGCGCTGTCGGTGGTGATCTTCGTGTCCCTGGTGGCGCTCGGCTTCCGCGTCGGCATCGTCGTGGCGCTGGCCGTGCCGTTGACCCTGTCGGCGGTGTTCGTGGTGATGATGCTGACGGGGCGCGACTTCGATCGCATCACGCTGGGCGCGCTGATCATCTCGCTCGGGCTGCTCGTCGACGACGCGATCATCGCCATCGAGATGATGGTGGTGCGCATGGAGGAAGGCGCCGACCGAATCGAGGCCGCGACCCATGCCTGGAGCGCCACCGCCGCGCCGATGCTCACCGGCACGCTGGTGACCATCGCCGGGTTCCTGCCGGTGGGCTTCGCCGCCTCAACGGCCGGCGAATATGCCGGCAACATCTTCTGGGTGGTGGCGTTTTCTCTCGTCGTTTCGTGGATCGTGGCCGTGACCTTCACGCCCTATCTCGGCGTCAAGCTGCTGCCGAACATCGAGCCGGTCGCGGGCGGCCACGCGGCGATCTACGCCACGAAGAACTACCAGCGCCTGCGCCGGATCGTGCGCACCTCGGTCGATCACAAATGGGCGGCAGCCGGCATCACCGTGGCGCTGTTCGTTGTCGCGGTCATCGGGATGGGCCGTGTCGAGAAGCAGTTCTTCCCGAACTCCGAGCGGCCCGAATTGATCGTCGAGGTCACGCTGCCGACCGGGTCGGCCTTCGCCACCACCGAGGCCACCGTGCAGCGCGTCGAGGCGGCGGTGCGCGACCTGCCGGAGGCCAAGGAGATCACGAGCTATATCGGCCAGGGCATGCCGCGCTTCGTGCTGTCGTTCGATCCCGAGCTGCCGGACCCGGCCTTCGCGCAGATCGTGGTGCAGACCGCGGACGCTGAGGCCCGCGACGCCCTCCGGGCGAAGGTGCGCAAGCTCGTCGAGGACGGCCGCTTCCCCGAGGCGCGCGTGCGGGTGCTGCAGATCGTGTTCGGGCCGCCGATCCGATTCCCGGTCGCGTTCCGGGTGGTCGGCCCCGACCTCGACGTCATCCGCCGCATCGCGGCCGAGGTCGCCGAGGTCATGGCGGGCAATCCCGACATGCGGCTCGTCCATCTCGACTGGGGCGACCGGACGCCGGGCCTTCACCTCGTCCTCGACCAGGAACGCCTGCGCCTGATCGGCCTGACGCCGAAGGAGGCCGGACAGCAGCTGCAGAGCTACCTCAACGGCACGCCCGCCACTCAGGTCCGCGAGAACCTGCGCTCGGTCGACGTGCTGCTGCGCAGCCCCGGCCCGGAGCGACGCTCGCTCGGCGAGATCGGCGACCTGACGCTCGCGACGAAGGACGGCCGGCAGGTGCCGGTCTCGCAGGTCGCACGCCTGGAAAGCCGGGACGAGGATGCGGTGCTCAAGCGCTACAACCGCGAGAGCTACATCCGGGTGCAGGGCGACGTGCTCGACGGCAAGCAGCCGCCGGACGTCCATGCGCAGATCTTCCCGCTGCTGGATCCGATCCGGGCGAGGCTGCCGCCGGGCTACCGCATCGACACGGCCGGCGCCGTCGAGGAGAGCGCCAAGGCGATGTCGGCTTTGATCGCCGTGTTCCCGATCATGCTGATCGTCACGCTGACGGTGATCATGATCCAGGTGCGCTCGTTCACCACCATGTTCATGGTGTTCGCGACCGCGCCGCTCGGCCTCGTCGGCGCGGTGCCGACCCTGCTGATCTTCCACCAGCCCTTCGGCTTCAACGCGATCCTCGGATTGATCGCGCTGTCGGGCATCCTGATGCGCAACACGCTGATCCTGGTGGATCAGATCCATCACGATCGCGCCTCGGGCCTGTCGGATTACGAGGCCGTGGTGGAATCGACCGTGCGCCGCGCGCGGCCCGTGATCCTGACGGCGGCCGCAGCGATGCTCGCCTTCATCCCGCTCACCCACTCGGTGTTCTGGGGGGCGCTGGCCTACGTCCTGATCGGTGGCGTCGGCGTCGGCACCCTGCTGACGCTGCTGTTCCTGCCGGCCCTCTACACCCTGTGGTTCCGCGTCGCCCGAACACCTGCGGATGCGCGGAGCCCCGCGGTCGTTTCCGGGCGAGACGGAGCGACTGCGACCACGGGCGCTGTTCCATCCTGAGGGCTGGTGCGGCTGGGCGCTCGCCGCCGCGCATGCGACGCGGCAAGTGCCCGATCGATCGACCAGCCCGAGCCCCTGCCCCTGCCCCTGAACGGTCGAACGGGCGGCGCTTCGTGCTGGCGGCAACGGCCGAGGCGGCGAAAGCGTCCGGCGACAGCGCGACCGTGGACTGATTTAGATGACAGGTCGCATCCACATCGGATGCGATGCGTTAGCGCATCGTCCGCCGGACCGCGCGGCGGCCGCTCGTGAGACGAGGAGACGAAGATGCCGAGGGTGTCTCAGGAGCAGGCGCGGCTGAACCGGCAGCGCGTGGTCGAGGTGGCGTCGGCGCTGTTCCGCCAGCGCGGCCTTCACGGCGTCGGGGTCGCCGACATCATGGGGGCGGCCGGCCTGACGCATGGCGGGTTCTATGGCCAATTCGCCAACAAGGACGCCCTGGCGGCCGAAGCCTTCGAGTGCGCGATCAAGGAGGAATACCGCGGCAACCTCGACAGCCTGGTCGGGAACTACCTGTCGCTCGGGCACGTCCAGGCGCCCGAGAAGGGGTGCCCGCTCGCGGCCCTGGCCAACGACGTCGCGCGGGAGCCCTCGGGTAGCCCGGTGCGCGCGCGGTTCACCCACGGGGTCGAACGCCTCGCCGCCATCCTTGCCGACCTGACGCCGAAGGCCTCGCGCGAGCGCCGCCGGCAGCGTTCGCTGGCGACGCTGTCGACCCTCGTCGGCGCCGTCGTCTTGGCTCGGGCCGTGGACGACGAGGCACTGGCGAACGACCTGATCGAGGCCGCGCGCGCCTCGGTGGCCGGCTGAGGCCCGCTGGTCAGGACGTCTTCGACGCGTCGCGATACAAATCGGCGTGGCGATCCCGCAGGGCGTTCTTCTGGACCTTGCCCATGGCGTTGCGTGGCAGGTCGTCGGCGAAGAGAACCCGCTTCGGGCATTTGAACCGGGCGAGGCGCCCTTCGAGATGGGCGAGCACCGCCGCCTCGTCCGGAGCGTCCTTCGAACCCACCACGATGGCGGTGACGCCCTCGCCGAAATCGGCGTGCGGCAGGCCGATCACCGCCGATTCGACGACGCCCGGCATCGCGTCGATCTCGGCCTCGACCTCCTTCGGGTAGACGTTGAAGCCGCCGGTGATGATCAGGTCCTTGCCGCGGCCGACGATGTGGACGTAGCCGCGGGCGTCGACCTTGCCGAGATCGCCGGTGACGAAGAAGCCGTCGACCTTGAACTCGGCCGCGGTCTTCTCAGGCATGCGCCAGTAGCCCTTGAACA
The DNA here is from genome assembly GCF_008039455.1 of Methylobacterium sp. WL116. Classification (NCBI taxonomy): domain Bacteria; kingdom Pseudomonadati; phylum Pseudomonadota; class Alphaproteobacteria; order Hyphomicrobiales; family Methylobacteriaceae; genus Methylobacterium; species Methylobacterium sp. WL116. The sequence goes on along the minus strand of NZ_VRUV01000074.1, from coordinate 4,038 downwards.
CGTTCGGGCCCTTCACCTCGATCATTCCGACCTGCTCGGAGCCGAGCGGCGCGCCGGTGTCCGGGTCGACGACGCGCAGGGCCACGCCGGGCAGCGGGAACCCGACGGTGCCGGCGATGCGCTCGCCCTCATAGGGGTTCGAGGTGCTCATGTTGGTCTCGGTCATGCCGTAGCGCTCGAGGATGGCGTGACCGGTCCGTGCCCGCCACGCGGCATGCGTCTCGGCCAGCAATGGGGCCGAGCCGGAGGTGAACAGCCGCATGTGCGCGGTCGCCGCCTGCGTCAGCCCCGGATCCTTGAGCAGGCGGGTGTAGAAGGTCGGGACGCCCATCATGCTGGTCGCCCGCGGCATCAGCTTGAGGATCAGCCCGGCGTCGAGGCGCGGCAGGAACAGCATGCTGCCCCCCGACGCCAGCACGGTGTTGATCGCGACGAACAGGCCATGGGTGTGGAACACCGGCAGGGCGTGGATCAGCACGTCGTCGGCGGTGAAGCGCCAGGCCTCGACCAGCGTGCGCGCGTTCGAGGCGAGGTTGTCGTGGCTGAGCATGGCGCCCTTCGAGCGCCCGGTGGTGCCGGAGGTGTAGAGGATCGCGGCGAGATCCTCCGGATCCCGCGGCACGTCGGAGCACTCCGAGCCCTGCGCGTCCGCGGCCTCGGCGGCGCTGCCCCGGCCGGCGGCATCGAGGGTGAGCACGCGGATGGTCCCCGCGTCCCCGGCGACCGGCACCAGCGCCTCGCGCTTGGCCGGGTCGCAGACGAACAGGGCGGGCTCGGCGTCGCCGAGGAAGTAGGCGACCTCCGGGGCGGTGTAGGCGGTGTTGAGCGGCAGGAACACCGCGCCGGCGCGCACTGCGCCGAGATAGAGGAACACCACCTCGGCGCTCTTCTCCACCTGCACCGCGACCCGGTCGCCGGGGCGGACGCCCGCGGACACCAGCGCGTTCGCGTAGGCCCCGCTGCGCGCGAGCATGTCGGCGTAGCTGTAGCGGCGCCCGTCGGGCGTCTCGATGAAGGTGCTGGCCGCCGGATCCGCCGGCAGGGCCTCGCGGATCAACGCGAAGAGATGATTCGTCATGACACAACGCTCAGCGAAACGGATGATCGGCGGCGGTCCACCCGCCTCAGGCCTCGGCGAGCGCGACGGAACGCGGCGGAGGCAGGTTGGCGCGCAACTCGCGTGAGACCGCGCCGGACGCCGAGACCGTGCCGAGGTTGGCATAGGTCTCGTGGTTCTTCTCGATCGCCGACAGGTCGTAGAGGTAGTTGACCATCAGGCCATGGGATTGCCGCAACCCCTTGCCGGAGACGTCGCCGAGGAAGTTGATCCGCTCGAGGCGCGCGCCGTTGCCGAGATGGAAGCGCGCCACCGGGTCGAGCGGGCGGCCCCGCTCGTTCTTCGCGCGGAGGAAGTAGGCGGCCGCCGCCGGCAGCAGCGCCTTGCGCACGGCATCGGACTTCGCCTTGTCGGTCGCCCAATCGGGCTCGTCGAGCAGGCGAAGCGCCTCGACATCGTCGCGGGTCAGGCCCTGCGGCGCTTCCGCCCGGCGCTCGCGATCGAGCCAGCGCGCGAAACCCGGAACTGGCGAGAGCGTGACGAAGGTCTTCAGGGTCGGGATCTCGCGGGTGAGGTCCTCGACCACCTGCTTGATCAGGAAGTTGCCGAAGGTGACGCCGGCCAGGCCCTTCTGGCAGTTCGAGATCGAGTAGAAGATCGCGGTCGTGGCGGATTTCAGCGGAAGCGGATCGCGCGCCTGCGACAGGATCGGCGCGATCGCCGGCGCGATCGCGCTGGTCAACGCGACCTCGACGAAGATCAGCGGCTCGTCGACGAGTGCCGGGTGGAAGAACGCGAAGCAGCGCCGGTCCGCCGGCTCGATCCGGCGGCGAAGGTCGTCCCAGCCGGCGATCTCGTGGACCGCCTCGTAGCGGATGATCTTCTCGAGGATGTGAGCCGGCGTCGTCCAGTCGATGTGGCGCAGCACCAAGAAGCCGCGGTTGAACCACGAGGCGAACAGGTGCTCGAAGTCCGAATCGAGGCTGTCGGCGGCGTCGATCAGGTTGGGCTCGCCCTCGTCGCGCAGGATGCGGCGCAGGTCGAACAGGTCCTCGCGCATCCGGACCAGGCTCAGCGTGCCGTCGCGGGCAAGGTTGAGGCGGCGGATCAGTTCCTGGGAGCGCGGCTCGGCCGCCTCGTGCAGGTGCCCGAGGCGTGCCCGCGTCGGGTCCGAGCGATAGGCCTGGATCGCGGCGTCGACCGCGTCGTGGTCGGCATCGAACTCGACGGCGATCAGGCGCAGGAAGGCGTGGCGCTCGTCGGTGCCGAGCGTCGCGTAGCGGTCGAGGATCAGCCGCGCGAGGGCGACGCCCGATGCCTCGCCGCGGCGCGAGATCAGGTCGTCGCAGAGCTTGACCAGCTCGGCGGCGTTGGCCCGTGCGGCGAGATCGCCGCGGCCGAAGCTGATGAGGTCGCGACCGCGGTCGCTGATGGTCTGAAGGAGATCGCCGAAGAAAGAGATCGCCGCCATGGATCGCCGTCCGCGTCTCGCCTCGAAACCGGCCGCCGCGGAGGCTCCGGTCGTCCCGCACGGCGATGCCGGCGGCCCCATCGTTTACGGCGTGACCGCGCGCAGGGCCAGACCCCCCGTGAGGCCGCGAAGGCCGAAGCGGAACTCCGGGACGTCGTGGCCGGCTCCGCCGTGAAGGGCGCTCAGCGGCGCTCGTCGCCGGCCTGGGCCACGACGGCGCTGTCGGCGCGCTCGCGCCAATCGCCGAGGCCGTATTGCCGGGCGAACTTCAGCTCGGCCGCCCGCCGCGCGCGATCGGGGTCGCGGGCACGCTGGATCTCGACGGATCCGATGGTGAACGGAAGGCCGAAGATCTGCTTCTCGAAATCCACCCGATAATTCGGCATGCAACCCTCTCTCGTCGTGTCGGTCACGCTCCGCCGCACGAATCGGTGCCACCAATCCTATGAACGGCATCAGAACCTGAATCGCCGCGATCGCCAAATCGATTGCCAGCAATCGACCCGCGCGTCGAACATCGTCCGTGGACGAAACATATGCAGGCGCAGCGGAATCGAAACCGGGTGCGCCACTCCTACGCGGCCGTGCCCTGCGCGCGCCGCCGTTGTCACCCGCCCGGTCGGCGCCTAGGCCGACCGCGATCCCTCGCAACCAGAGATACGAGTCTCATGCTCACAGAGCCGAACCGCTCGCGCGCCACGGAGCCCCGCTCGTGAGCGACATCCCGGTGCCGCATCCCGACCTGAGCACGAAGGCGCGGCTCGGGCTGACGCTGATCGCGGGCGGGGCGGTGGCCAACATCTACTACAACCAGCCGCTGCTCGGGCTGCTGGTTGCCGATTTCGGGCCGCGCGCCGCCTTGTGGGTGCCGACCGGCTGCCTCGTCGGCTACGGCCTCGGCATCGTCGGGCTGGTGCCGCTGGGGGATGCCTGGCCGCGGCGCCAGCTGATCATCGCGCAGCTTCTCACGCTGAGCGTGGTGCTCGTCGTCGCCGCGCTCAGCCCGAACCTGCCGATCCTGGCGCTCGCCAGCCTCCTGATCGGCTTCCTGTCGTCGGCGGCGCAGCAGGCGGTGCCGTTCGCGGCCGAGCTGGCGCCGGACGCCACCCGCGGCCGCATCGTCGGGCAGGTGATGACTGGGTTGCTTTCCGGCATCCTGCTCGCGCGGACGGTCAGCGGCTTCGTCGGCGCGCATCTCGGATGGCGGGCGGTGTTCTTCGCCGCCGCCGTGGTCTCGCTCGCGATGGCGGCGGTCGCGGCCGCGACACTGCCCCGGACCGCGGCGAAGCGCCTGCGCTACCGGGCGCTGATGCTGTCGATCCTGCACCTTGCCAAGACCCAGCCCGTGCTGCGCAACGCCAGCCTGTCGCAGGCGCTGCTGTTCGCCGCGTTCAACGCGTTCTGGGTCACCCTCGCCCTGCTGGTGGAGGCCGAGCCGTTCAACCTGACCGCGGCCGGCGCCGGGCTGTTCGGCGTGATCGGCGTCTGCGGCGCCCTCGTCGCGCCGGTC
>NZ_VRUV01000749.1:0-1691 GCF_008039455.1 Methylobacterium sp. WL116 | reverse complement strand
GGCGCTCGGCCTGCGATCCCGCCTCAGCGCCACGAAGCGCCCGTGGCCTGCCCTGATTGGATCTACAACAACCGTAACCAGGTCGAGCGCCTCTGGGCCAGGCTCAAAGAGTGGCGCGCCATCGCCACCCGCTACGAGAAGACTGCCGTCAGCTTCATGGGCGTCCTCTCCCTCGCAGCCGCCCTCGATTGGCTCAAGCGATGACACGCCCTAGGCGACCGCCCTCTCCTCTCCCAAGCCGCCCGCAGCCTTAAGGCATGCCTCGACCGCCCCGCGCAGCGACGAGACGTAATCGTCGGCCCCGACCTCCTTGCCGGCTGCCGCGTCCCCTAGCACGCGCTCGTCCTCGGGCCACAGGCCGACGAGCACCCGAACGCCGGGGGCACGTCGCCTCAGCCGCTCCATGAGGTAGCGCAGGTGCGCCGGGTTGCCGGTGATGTCGAGGTAGGAGATGCACACCATCGCCACCCCCGTAACATCGAGATCGCGTACCCGGTCGCGCGAGACGTCGCCGTGGGGCACCACCCGCGCGCCGAGGCCGTGCTTGCGCAGCAACTGCGCGAGCATCGCCGAGGAGGCCTCGTCGAGGGGGCCGCGTCCGGCGACGCACAGCACCGGCGTCTCGCCCCGCCACGCCTCGGGCAATCCTTCGCGGGTCGCCGCCTGGCCTGGCACCGCCTCGGCCTTGAAGTGGGTCCGCTCGGCCAGCGTCGGCGTCTCGTTCGGATTGACGGCCTTGCCGTCACCCTTGGGCTCGACGTCCTCATGGTCCTCGAAGTCCTCGACGAGGGAACGGGAGGACGCCCGGATGTTCTCCAGCTGCGCCGGCGTGACCACGCCACGGGCATAGTCGTTGGCGGCGAGCTGAAGACCCTTCAATGCGACCTCGTCGTAATACGACGATAGGGAGCGTTCCTTCAGCATGGCCTCGCCGAGGTCGCGTGCCTCGTCCGGGTCGCCGGCGAGCATGCGCTGGTAGAAGTTCTCGACCGGGGTCAGCGGCGGCCGGTCGCCGAGCAGGATGTCGAGGAACTCAAGGCTGTCGACATGGCGGCCGAGCACGACGAGGCACACCGTGAACGGCGTCGCCAGGATCAGGCCGATGGGGCCCCATAGGAAACCCCAGAACAGGGTCGAGACGATCACCGCAAACGGCGAGAGCCCGGTGGAGTGGCCGTAAAGCAGCGGTTCGATCACCTGCCCGAAAATCGGCTCGGCGATCAGGAACAGGGCCGCGGCGGCGATGACCATCGACCAGCCCGGATCGACCGCGGCGGCCAGCGCCACCGGTAGGATGCCTGAGATGAAGGCGCCGATGTAGGGCACGAAGCGCATCAGCGCCGAGAACACCCCCCATAGGAGGGGGTTGGGCACGCCGATGAACCAAAGGCCGACACCGACGATGACGCCGAACGCGGCGTTCATGCCGAGCTGGGCGAGGAAGTAGGTGCCGAGGCGACCGGCGGCGTCGTCCATGGCGACGGTCGTGCGGTGCAGGTCGCTCGATCCGAACAGGCGGATCATGCGGTTGCGCAGGTCCTCGCGCTGCAGGAGCAGGAACACCACGACGACCAGCACGATGCCGACCGTGGTCAGCGGCTCGAAGATCGGACCGAGCACCTTCTCGGCGAGTGCGAGGGGGGAGATCTCCGGGTCCTGGACGCGGACCAACTGCGCCTTGGGCGTATCGC
>NZ_VRUV01000748.1:0-1692 GCF_008039455.1 Methylobacterium sp. WL116 | reverse complement strand
GCGCACGGTCGAGCGCTCCCTGCGCCTCGGGCGCCGGGGCTTCGGCGTAGTCCTGCGTCACGACCATGACCCGCGGCGTGCCGGGCGCGGTGCCGCCGAGGTCGATCGCCGGACGGCCGGCGATCAGCGCCAGCGCGTGGGCGACGTCGCCGATGCCGGCTCCGAACAGGCCGAGCGTGTCGAGGGCCCACGAGAACGTCTTCACGCCCACCGTCGGCAGCAGCCGGAACGACGGCTTGATCGCAGCGCAGCCGCAGAAGCTCGCCGGCCGGATCACCGAGCCGCCGGTCTGGGTGCCGAGGGCCAGCGGCAGCATCCCGGCCCCGACCGCGGCGGCGGAGCCCGCCGAGGAGCCGCCGGGCGTGTGGTTCGAATCGTGCGGGTTCGTGGTCTCGGTCGGGTCGACGCTGGCGAAGGGCGAGGTCGTGGTCTTGGCCAGCGCCACCGCGCCCAGCGCCTTGAGCCGCATGACGATGGCGGCGTCGGCCTTCGGGCGCCAGCCGTCGTAGATCGGCGAGCCCATCTGCGTCGGCATCGCGGCGGTGTCGATGATGTCCTTGACGCCCACCGCGATGCCGGCGAGCGGCCCGGCATCGGTGACGGCGGGCGCGGGATCGGTGACGACGGTGGCGCGCACCACCGGATCGCGCGCGAGGATCGCCTCCTGCGACAGGCGGATCGCGCCCTCCGGCGTGAGGGTGCCGGCTTCGATGCGGCGGCGCAGGTCGACCAACGAGAGCATCACGCGTCCTTGACTTGAGGGCCCTTCGCGAAGGCCACCGGTTCCGGGGCGGGTCCGACGACGACCGCCGCGGGCGCCGGTGCAGGTTTCGTGCGCGGATGCGCGGAGGCCCGGCCGGCGGTGCCGGGGGCGTAGCACGCGCAAGGCCCCGCCGCGACGGCGGCAGCGTTAGCATCGCGTTTACGCGTCCGTGATCATTCTCCGCGTCATGTGGCGTAGCGTTCTCGCATTCTCCGCCCTTGCGCTGTTCGGCGCGGGGCTCACCGGCTGTGCGATCAACAAGTTTGAGCGCCGCGACGCCTGGCGCGACCAGGCGGAGCAGGTGTGCCTGGCCAAGAAGCTCGTCGAGCCGACCGAGTTCGTCGTCCCGTCCAAGGAGATCGATGGGCCCGGCCCCTGCGGCATGACGCAGCCGTTCCGGGTGACGCGGCTCGGCGGCGGCGCCGTGGTTCTGAAGCAGCGCATGACGCTCGGCTGCCCGGCGCTCGCCGAAGCCGAGGCCTGGCTCGCCGACACGATCCAGCCCGCGGCGAACCTGTATTTCGGCCAGCCGGTCGCCGAGATCAACGCCGGCTCCTACGCCTGCCGCGGGCGCAACAACCAGGTCGGCGCGAAGCTGTCCGAGCATTCCTTCGGCAACGCCATCGACGTGATGTCGTTCAAGCTCGCCGACGGCTACGTCATCACCGTCAAGGGCGGCTGGCGCGGCACGGAGGCCGAGCAGGGCTTCCTGCGCGAGGTCTTCATCGGGGCCTGCCAGCGCTTCACCACCGTGCTGGCGCCCGGCTCCAACGTGTTCCACTACGACCACATCCACGTCGACCTGGCGCGCCACGACCCGCGCGGGCTGAAGCGGATCTGCCAGCCGCTGATCAAGTTCACGCCGCAGCTCGGCTCGGACAGCCCGCGGCCGATGTCCCGCCCCCGCCCGCCCGAGCCCCAGCCGGCGC
>NZ_VRUV01000747.1:0-1692 GCF_008039455.1 Methylobacterium sp. WL116 | reverse complement strand
TTCTGATCACGCTGGAGGAGGGCTCGCGCGGCGGCTTCGGGGCGCAGGTGCTGCACCTGCTGACCGAGCGCGGCGTGCTCGACGCGATGCGGCTGCGGGTGCGCACGATGACCCTGCCCGACAGCTACCAGGACCACGACAGCCCGGACAAGATGTACGCCGAAGCCGGCCTCGACGCCGCCAGCATCGTCCGGAAGGTCGAGGACATCCTCCCCGAGCGTCAGGAAGGGCGTTCGCGTCTCCGCCTCGCTTGAGGGCGTCGTCGCGCGCCACGATCCGGGCCGCCTGTGGCCCGGATCGCCTTGTCGTGCACGTCATTCGATGACAAAAGCCGGCTTGCTGCGGTGCGATGCCCAAAACGAAGGCATCGCCCGCGTTCCCGTGACGATTCGAGCGTGATGGCAGAGGCGACCCCAAGCGGTTCTTCCGACCTCGGCCCGGTGCTGATCACCGGCGCGAGCGGCTTTCTCGGGCCGGCCCTGGTCGACGTGTTCCGCAACGCCGGATTTCCGGTGCGCATCATGGTGCGTGCCACGAGCCCGCGCACGAACCTGACCTGGTCCGACGTCGAGGTCGTCGAGGGCGACATGCGCGACCCGGTGGCTTGCGCGGCCGCGATGCGAGGGCAGCGCTACCTGATCCACGCCGCCGCCGACTATCGGCTCTGGGCGCCGGACATGGAGGAGATCGTCCGGACCAACCGCGACGGCACCCGCAACCTGATGCGCGCCGCCCTCGAGGCGCGCGTCGAGCGCGTGGTCTATACGTCCAGCGTCGCCACCATCAAGCCGCCGGACGACGGCGTCACGCCCTCGGACGAGACGCGGCCGCTGACGCCCGAGACCGCCATCGGCGCCTACAAGCGCAGCAAGGTCGTGGCCGAGCGCGTGGTCGACGCGATGGTGGCCGGCAGCGGACTGCCCGCGGTGATCGTCAACCCGTCGACGCCGATCGGCCCGCGCGACGTCAAGCCGACGCCGACCGGGCGCATCATCCAGGAGGCGGCGCTCGGCAAGATGCCGGCCTTCGTCGACACCGGGCTCAACCTCGCCCATGTCGACGACGTGGCCGCCGGCCACCTGCTCGCCCTGCGCAGGGGGCGGATCGGCGAGAAGTACATCCTCGGCGGCGAGAACGTGCTCCTTTCGCAGATGCTCGGCGACATCGCCCGCATGGTCGGCCGCAAGCCCCCGACGGTGAACCTGCCGCGGGCCGTGGTCTACCCGATCGCCTTCGTTTCCGAGCAGATGGCGCGCATCACCGGCAAGCAGCCCTTCGCCACGATCGACGGCATCCGCATGTCGCGCTACCGGATGTTCTTCTCCGACGCGAAGGCGCAGGCCGAGCTCGGCTACGCCGCCCGCCCCTACCGGGAGGGGCTGTCCGACGCGATCGACTGGTTCCGCGGCGCGGGATACCTGCCGGGAGCCGAGCGATGAGCGCGTCCGGCACCGCCACGGAGCTGCGCTCGGGCAAGGGTGCGAACGACGAGAACTTCCCCGTCGCCTCGCACCTGATCCATCCGAAGAATCGCGGCGCGATCCTCGCGTTCTATGATTTCGTCCGCGCCGGCGACGACGTCGCCGACCATGCCGCGCTGTCGCCCGAGCGCAAGCTCGCGCTTCTCGACGGTCTCGCCGACGCCCTGACCGGCGCGGGGGCCGCCGACCCGGAGGCCGAGCCGCTCAAGCG
>NZ_VRUV01000746.1:0-1702 GCF_008039455.1 Methylobacterium sp. WL116 | reverse complement strand
GTGCGATCACGCGTGGCGCGCCGGGCTCCGGGCTCGCGAGGGTCAGGCGCGGCGCGGCGTCGGTCTCGGCGCGCGGGCCGAACGCATCCGGCTCCACGCTCACCCCCGCCGCCTCCAATTCCAGCATCACCAGGACGAGGGCGTCGACGTCGAAGGTCTCGACCGGCAGAGCCGCCTGAAGCTCGCTCGCGGTCAGCTCCCCGCGCTTGCGCCCCAGGGCGATCAGACGGTCGAGCGTCGCGCGGTCGATCGTGCCTGCCATCCGTTTCCTCCCGCCGTTTCCCCTGCGATAAGTGGCGCCGGGCAAGCGGGTTTCACGGACCTTCGCAGGCGCGCGCGGGCTCAATGCGGCGCGTGCGCGGATCCTGGCGCTGGGGCCGATCGTCAGTACAGCGCCCTGGCCAAGCCGATGAGGCTGTCCTCGCGATCGATCGCCTCGTCGGCATCCGGGCGCGTCAGCTCGGTCCGGAACTGCCCCGGCGGGAGGCCGAAGGCCGCCGCGAAGGCGCGGCTGCAATGGCTTTCGGTGGCGAAGCCGTGGGCGTAGGCGAGGCTTCCGAGACGGCGCGTCTCGCCGGGGCGCAGGAGGGCGCGGCGCAGCTCGTCCAGGCGTCGCTGCTGGATGAACCGCCTCACCCCGCCATCCACGCCGAAGACCCGGTACAGGACGGAGCGCGAGATCCCGATCCCGTCCGCGACGGCATGCGCGTCGAGGTTCGGGTCCGGCAGGCGCGTCGCGATGAAGGCCTCGGCACGCCGGCGCCGCAGCGCGTCCCCCGCCTCGGCCGGAAGCGCCTCGGCCGAGGCCGGCAGGCCCTTGAGGCCTAGGCTCAGCAGGTTGATCGCCGCCGCCGCGACGTGGGCCGACGGATCGGGCCGCAGCGATGCGGATCGCCGCGTGAGCGAGGCCAGGAAATCCGTGAGCAGGCCGCAGGCCGCGGCCGGCAGGACGGTGCCGTGGATCCCGGCCGGATCGGAGATCACCTCCGCGACGTGGGCGCGTGCCACTTGAATCGAGAGCAGGTCCGCGCGCGTCGTCATGCGGGAGACGTGGGGGCGGCTCGTGTCGAGCACGACGACCTCGCCGGGCTGAAGCCGCCGCTCGGCACCGGGCGGACCGGACACGAAATCCCCGGATCTGAGGAGATGGAGCGTGATGTGATCGAAGCCGTGGCGGCCGACGCACGCCCAGGTGCGGTTCGACAAGACGCCTTCCACGCGCCGTTCATGCAGCACCAGGCGCGGGAGGCGGATGACGTTGAGGCGCGCGCTGAAGCCGGCGCCGATCCGCGACAGGTCGGCGACACCGCCGTAGAGGCGGTGATAAGCTTCGAAATTCTCGACGTCCAACTGCAGACCCCAACGCGCCCGAGGCATGCCGTCAGACGCCAAGCAACGGCACGGCTTCGGGCATTGTTCCGCTTGATATCGGCAACCTTAGATAAGCCTGACTTCACCTTTGCGTGATCTCTGATCGTGGCTTCCTCGCCGGCAGCCACGTGCGGCCTGCGCAATCCGCGTCGGCGTGCCGGCTGATGCCCGGCATCCCGCTTCCCATCCGTCGCGCAGGCAGGCTGTAAAGGGCGGACCAATTCCAGGCCGCTGTGGCGGAGTAAAACCAGGCCAATGGCGGCCGCAGCTTGAACGATGAAGGGGCCCGATCGGGCCCCTTCATCGTTTATCGCCGACCATGAGGCTCAAG
>NZ_VRUV01000745.1:0-1704 GCF_008039455.1 Methylobacterium sp. WL116 | reverse complement strand
ACCTGCTCGAAATCCCAATCCGCGCCGCGGTCGCGCGGGATCGCCGCGGCCCAGGCCGGGCCGGCGGGGTCCAGGAGGTCAGCCTCCCGCAGCGTCGCGTCCTCGGGCACGTTGGCGAAGGCCAGGCATTCCGAGGCGAAGCCGACCTCGGCGCGGCGCGCATCCTCCAGCGGCCGGCGGTAGGCGCCGACGCCGTAATAGTGGGCGAGCCCGGCCTCGGTCGAGAACGGCAGGTCCCCGCCGAAGGGCGAGTTCGGCACCACCACGAGGTCCGGCCGCAGGCGGGCGACGCGGGCGGCGAGGACGTCGTCGGCAAGGCCCCCGGTCCAGGCGTCTCGGGGGAACCCGAGCATCGCCGCCTGCTGCGCGACCTCGCTGCCGCCGCACAGGACGCAGAGCGAGGGCGAGGCCTGGGTGCGGTCGAGGAAGCCGTCGATCTCGGCGAGCAGCAGCTCCCGAAAGGCCGGATCGTCGACGGGATAGTCGAAGTTGGCGAGCATCAGGTCCTGGAAGACCAGGATGCCGAGCTCGTCGCACAGGTCGTGGAAGGCGTCGGATTCGTAGAGCGTGATGCCGGAGACCCGCAGCATGTTCATGCCGGCCTCGTGCGCGAGCGCCAGCAGCGGGCGGCACGCCTCGGCCGAATGGCCGACGAGGTCGGCCGGCGTCCAGCACGCGCCGCGGCAGAACACCGGCACGCCGTTGATCGTCAGGCTCAGGCCCTCGGCGAACGGCCGTTCCAGCGCGATCGTGCGGAAGCCGACGCGACCGAGCGCCAGCACATGGCCGTCGATCTCGGCCTCGACCGCGTGGAGCCGCGGCTCGCCGTGGGTGTGCGGCCACCACAAGGCGACCTCGGGAATCAGCACCTCGCCGGCGAAGCCGCCCGCCGCGTCGGCCTCGATCACCGCCTCTGCCCCGGCGCAGCGGAGCGTCAGCCGGGAGCCTCCGGCATCGGCGAGGGCGAGGCCGAGGCGCAGGCGGCCGGTGCCGCCGTCGAGCGCGGCGCGCAGGTCGACCGACAGCACGTGCGGACGCTCGGGACCGATCGCGGTCCGGGTGACGGGCCGGTACGGGCCGACCGTGTCGATCGGCGGGCACCAGCCGGGCATGAAGCCGAGCAGGCTGGTGCGGACGTGGCGCAGCGCTCCGGGCGTCGCCAGGCGAGGGCGCCAGCGCCCGCGCCGGTTGGGCCGGTCGAGATCGGCCTGCAGGGCGCGGAAGCACAGGGCGAGCTCGACCGTGCCCGTCCCCTCGACCGCGATGGCGTGGGCGAGGAACATCGAGCGCGTCTCGAGGCGGAGCACGCCGTCGACCCAGATCTCGGCGAGCGTCGCCAGCCCCTCGAAGCGGAGGGATTCGCGGCCCTGCAGGGTCAGCGCGGTGCGGTACCAGACGTCCGCCCCGTGGAGCGGCGTCGGCTCGGCCTCCGACCAGAGGCCGGCCGCACGGAGCGCGGCGGCCGCGGTGCCGGGGACCTCCGCCGGGATCCAGCCCGGCAGGCTCGCCGCCTCGCCCGGCCCGGCGCAGGCACCGGGCGCCGTCACCACGAGGGACCACGGCCCTTCGATCGTGCGGGCCGGGATGCCGTCGACGGCGTGGAGGCGGGCCACGGCGCCGTCCCTCAGCGCAGGGCGCGGTCGAGGGCGGAGAAGACCGCGTCGTAGCTCGCGGCGGGGCGCTCGAGCGCGGCCGCCAGCGGCG
>NZ_VRUV01000744.1:0-1706 GCF_008039455.1 Methylobacterium sp. WL116 | reverse complement strand
GTGCCACCGCCGCGCCGGACGAGGCACCGATCGGCGCGCAGGCGTCGATCGCCCCGCCGCCGGCCTCCAACGTCATCGCCGAGCCGGTGGTCGCCCCGCCCCCGGCCCCGCCGGTGGTGGCGAGCGGGCGGGCCTCGGTGGTCGGCGCCTGGGACGCCAAGGACGCGACCGGCGGAAGCTGCAAGGTGACGCTCTCGAGCGCGCCGGCCCTCGACCTCTACAAGGCCTCCGCCGCCGGCTGCCCGAACAAGGATCTGGCCAAGGTCACGGCCTGGGATTTCCGCGACGGCGAGGTCTACCTGTACCAGCAGGGCGGCACGGTGGCCGCCCGCCTGCGGCAGGGCGGCGGCGCCCTCGACGGCGCGCTCACCAAGTCCGGCGCCTCCCTCGCGCTAGTGCGCTGAACCGGGAGGGCCCGCGCACTGGGGCTACGGGTTCACCCGCAGCCCGAGCAGGAAGGTGTTGTCGGAGAAGCTCGCCGTCGCCGCCGTGCTGGTGATCTCCTGGTAGAGGTAGGTGCCGCGCAGCGTCAGCCAGCGGTTGAAGCGGTAATCGAGCCGGGCAGTGGCCGAGAAGCCGGTCTCGCGGATCGACACCCCCTGGTAGTCGTTGCGGAGGTAGGCGCCGCCGACGATGATCGAGAGGTTGCGCAGGAGGTCGTGCTGCACCTCCAGCGTCGCCGTCTGGGTCAGGATGCCGCTGGAGCCGGGGACCGTCGTCTCGGTGACGCCGGCCTGCGCGTTCAGGCGCACGGTGGTCAGCGGGGTCGCCGCCCAGACCAGGGCGGCTGCGAGGATCGGCGCGTCGAGGCCGCGCAGGCTCGGGTCGACGTAGGTGCGGTGCTGAAGGCCGCCCGAGATCTCGCCGCTGATCGAGCGGGTGAAGTTCACGGTCGCGCCGACCGAGGCGGCGATGCCGTCGGAATCGCGGCGCAGGCCGCTGGTGTCGCGGCGCAGGTCGTAGACCCGCGTGTCGGCGAGCAGCTCGACGAAGGGGCTGATCTCCGGCGTCACCTCGTAGGCCGTGCGCAGGCGCATGCTGTACTGGTTCTGGTTGCGGTCGGCCTGGCTGATCACCGTCCCGTCCGACAGCCGGGCATCCTCGAACTCGGAGCGGTCGACCGAGCCGCGCAGGGACACCGAGAGCCGGTTGAAGGTCTCGGTCGCGCCGAGCGAGGTGCCGTAGGTCGCGACGATCGGCCGGTTGGTCGCGGTCACGGCCTGGAGGTTGGGGCTGCCGGTGCGCTGGGTGTCGACGAGGAAGCGGGTCTCGGCGTCGATCCGCAGGTCGCGGTTGGCGTCGATCCGCAGGCGCACGGTGCCGGCCGCGTTCGGGCGGCTCGCCGCCTCGTTCTCCGGCGTCTCGAGGTAGCCGGCGCGCAACTCGCCGGCGAGCTCGCTCCGCGACCAGTCCGAGCGGAAATTCAGCTCCCCCTCGCTCCGGAGCGCGACCGAGCCCTTGGCGAGCGACGGCGTGGTCTGGTCCGGGTTGGTGTCGTAGCCGAGGCTCTGGGTAAAGGACGGAAGCACCGTGAAGCTGCCGAGCCTGATCCCGAGCGGCGCGTAGGCGTCCTCGGTGGCGATCGGCCGCCGCAGGCTGTTGGTCAGCAGCGCCCCCGGCGTGAGGACGCCGCTCAGCGGGTTGATCAGCGGCAATCCCGGCGCCTGCGGCCGCGGCGCCTCGGCCGGCAGCGGCACGCCGACCAC
>NZ_VRUV01000743.1:0-1709 GCF_008039455.1 Methylobacterium sp. WL116 | reverse complement strand
CGCGTCGGCCGCGTGCGCGAGGGCGACGGCGAGCAGCAGGTAGGCGGTCAGCCGGTGGTTGAGCTGGACCAGGGTGACGTTGTCGACGAAGTTCTCGATCCAGGGCCTGACCGAGAACAGCGTCTCGGCCGGCGGGATCAGGGCGCCGTCCATGGTCGGCCAAGTGTTGTGGACGAGACCGGCATGGGAGCCGGCGACCAGGCCGCCGAGGAAGATCTGCGCCAGCACCAGCACCGGCAGGGCGAGCGCGACCGCGCGCAGGCGGAGTCGGGCCGGGGCGACGCTTTCGCTGCGCTCGCCGGCGGCGAGCCAGACGAGGCCCGCCAGGATCAGGCTGGCCATGGTGAGGTGCAGGGCGAGCTTGATCGGCGCCACGGCGGTCATGCCAGGCTGGAGACCCGAGGCCACCATGATCCAGCCGATCCCGCCCTGCGCGCCCCCGAGGATGCCGAGCGTCAGCAGGCCGAGGCCGAGGCGCCGGCTCAGCATGCCGCGCCACCAGAACGCGATCAGCGGCAGGAAGAACACCAGGCCGACGATCCGACCGAGCAGGCGGTGCCCCCATTCCCAGAAATACAGCACCTTGAAGTCGGACAGGCCCAGGCCCTGGTTGAGGATGCGGTATTGCGGCGTGTCGCGGTACTTCTCGAACTCGGTCGCCCAGTCGGCGGCCGAGAGCGGCGGCACCACGCCGGTCACGGGGCGCCACTCGGTGATCGACAGGCCGGACCCGGTCAGGCGCGTCGCGCCGCCGACCGCCACCATCGCGACGACGAGGGCGGCGAGCAGGTAGAGCCACGTGCGGACGGCGCCTTCGCGGCGCGGGGATTCGGCAGGCCTCATCGGGGCGTCGTCGCTCGGATCGGTGACAGGGCGCCACCGGGTTAGGCAAAGCCGGCGCCCGCGGCAACGTCCGGCGTTGCCGCACGCGCGCGGACCGCGGCGGGACGGCGTCGACAGGGCGATCGCGTGAAGCCGCCCGGGGCGGCTTCACGGCGCGAAGAGCGCCGCGCGGAGCGGGGTCTTCAGGACGAATGTCCTGGAGACCGTCGAGCGAAGCGAAAGCCCAAGCCCGCGGAGGCGGGCGCCGGCGATTGAGGCCAGCTGAAAACAAGGGCGATCGCTTTCAGCAATCGCCCTGACGGCGCCGATCCGACGCGTTGCCATCGCCGGCCGCCGGCGCTACCCCCCGGGGCGAGCATCAAGGGAATCGCATGCGCCGCCGCACCCGCACCCTGATCGGGACGATCGGGATCCTGGCCTTCGTCATCGTCTACGCGCCGCTGGCGATGGCGCTGGCCGACAGCCGCATCGCCGAGGCGCCGGCCCTGCTTCAGACCGTGCTCTACAGCATCCTCGGCATCGCCTGGATCTTCCCGCTGATGCCGCTGATCAAGTGGATGGAACGACCGGACCGCTGACGGCGCCCGCGTTTTCGCCGCACTCGGGGGCGAGAAGCGGCCGAACCGCGCCGCTTCGCTCGCAGATGTCCTTCATGCCCCTCCCGAAACCGTCCCCTGCCCTCGCCGGGTTGCTCCTCCTGTGGCTCGGCGGCACCGCCCTGGCCCAGGGGACGCCGCGTTCGGTCGGCGAGTGCGAGCGCCTGAAGAACGACCTCGCCTACAACCAGTGCCTGGCGATGTTCGGGCCGGCGGCCAAGAACGTCGCCGGCGGCTACGCGGCGGGCGAGACCCCGCCCGCGCCCGCCC
>NZ_VRUV01000742.1:0-1715 GCF_008039455.1 Methylobacterium sp. WL116 | reverse complement strand
CCGGGATCTCGCAGGAGCGATCATGGCCCGCGCGGGCGCCCAATCCGGCCTGACCGCCGAGGTCTTCACCGATCTCGATGCCGTCGAAGCGCTGGTAGGGCGTGGCGAGGCAGGCGGGGTCGGCCTCGAGCCCGCGCCACAGCGCCTCGACGGCATCGAGATCGGTGAAGACCTCGGCGGTCAGGCCGGATTGGGCGCCCGCGCGGGCCATGATCGCTCCTGCGAGATCCCGGTTCATCGGACCGCGTGCCAGAACCGTCATCGCCCATCCCTCGCGCCGGCCTCTCGCGGAGGCAGCAAACCATCGGTCTCGGGCGCCAGTTCTCGTGCGCACGCTCCTAAGCCGGGGTGTACGGCGCGGTGCGATCGAAGCATCGGCGCCGCCCAAGCGACGACGTGGCTAACGCATGGTTGCGACGCGCCTCGGGTCCCGGGATCGCCGGTGAAACCTCAGCCTTTGTTTACATCGAAGCGGGACAAGGAACGGGCGACGCGGCGCGCGGCATCGCCTGCGACGTCCCGCTTCTGCTTCATCGATCTTGCCCCATCGAGGCGGTGCCATGCTGTCGTCCCGAAACCGCCACCGGCTGTTCGAGGCCGGGTTCCGGGCCGTCTCGGCGACGGGGGCCGACCGCTGGCTCGCGCCGGCCGCCTGCGGCCTCGGGGTGATCCTCACCTTCCACCATGTCAGCCCGGAGGCGCCGGGTCCCTACGCGCCGAACCGCCTGCTCTCGATCACGCCGGACTTCCTCGACGCGACGCTGCGCGAGCTCGACGCCCGCGGCTTCGAGGTCGTCGGCCTCGACGAGGTGCCCGAGCGCCTCGCCGCCGCGCGCTACCGGCCGCCCTTCGCGGTGCTGACCTTCGACGACGGCTACCGCGACAACGTCGAGCACGCCCTGCCGGTGCTGCGCCGCCACGGCGTGCCGTGGACGCTGTTCGTCACCAGCGACTTCGCCGACCAGACCGGGCGGCTGTGGTGGATCGAGCTGGAGCGGGCGATCGGCCGGCTGGAGCGGGTCCGCGTCGCGATCGGCACGCGGACGGTCGACCTGCCGGCGCGCAGCCCGCAGGAGAAGGCGCTCGCCTTCGAGGCGGTCTACCGCGACCTGCGCAGCGGCTCGGAAGCGCGGCTGCTCGACGGGATCGCGGCTTTGTGCCGGGAGGCGGGCATCGCCCCCGGCGCGGTCGCCGCCGAGCTCTGCCTGTCGTGGGACGACCTCAGGGCGCTGGGCTGGGACCCGGCGGTGACCTTCGGCGCGCACACGCGCAGCCATCCGATGCTGGCCAAGCACGCGGCCGAGGCGGCGCTCCGCGAGATCGGCGAGGGTCGCGACCGGCTGGCGGCGGAGCTGGCGCGGCCGGTGCGGCACCTGTCCTATCCGGTCGGTGATCCGACGTCGGCCGGCGCGCGGGAATTCGCGCTCGCCCGCGACCTCGGCTTCGAGACCGCGGTGACGACGCGGCCGGGCCACCTCTTCCCCGACCATGCCGGCCACCTGCACGCCCTGCCGCGGGTCTCGGTCAACGGCTGCCACCAGTCGCGGGCGGCGCTGGCCGGCCTGCTCTCGGGCGTGCCCTTCCTCGCCTGGAACCGCGGCCGACGCCTCAACGTGGCGTGAGCCCGGCGGACGCAGTCACCGCCGCCGGCGGCGGTGCCGGTAGGAAAAGTCTGTTATACAAATCTCCCAGCCAAACAGACCGGAGCCTATGGC
>NZ_VRUV01000741.1:0-1718 GCF_008039455.1 Methylobacterium sp. WL116 | reverse complement strand
GTGTTGGTCACCAGGGTCATCAGCACGAAGACCGACAGGCCGACGAAGTAGCCGAAGTAGAACTGGTTGGTGCGCCGGGCCATGAACTGGTCGGTGACCTGCATCGCGGAGACGGACCTCGACCGCCTCGCCGACGACGCGATGAAGCAGACGCGGCTCCTGGTGAACAACCCGCGGACGGTGACCCGCGCCGACGCGCGCGCGATCTACGCCGCGGCGCTGGCGGGCACCGCCTGAGGGCGCCTTCGAGGAGGCGATCTTGGCCGCGATCCAGCCACCGCCCTCATCCTGAGGCGCGGCCGCTTCCGTCGCTCTGGCGCTTCGGCCGGTCCTTTTCGGGTCGATGTCCGTATAGGGGGGGCACACAGGAGCAACGCCACCCACCATGCCAGCCATCGAGACGGTCCCGAACCGCGTCGTCGCCGCCGTCCGGCGGTCCTTCCGGCAGTTCCTGGCACTGCCGCTCGCGACGATCGTCGGCTTCGTCGGGCTCAATGCGCTGGTCTACCTCGCCGACCGCTCGTGGTCCGGGGGCGCGGCGCCCACGGGCTTCCGCTGGCTCGGCGCGCTGCTCGGGGACCGCGCCGCGCTCGGCGGCCTGCTCACCACCGTGGCGTCGAGCATCATCACCGTGACGTCGATCACCTTCTCGCTGCTGCTCATCGCCGTGCAGCAGGGCGCGGCCTCGCTCACCGCGCAGGTCACCGACCAGTTCATGGCCCGGCGCACCAACCAGTTCTACTTCGGCTACTTCGTCGGCCTGTCGGTCTTCGTGCTGATGACCCTGGTGACCAACACCGAGTTCCACCGGCCGGTCTTCGGCACGAGCCTGGCGCTGGTGATGACGACCTTCGCCCTCTGCCTCGTCATCGTGATGCTCTACAACACCATCGATCAGATGCGGCCCGAGCGCATCGTCCAGTTCATCCACGCGCAGATCCTCGAGGCCCGCGCCGACGACGAGCGCCTGCTCGCGCGCACCCGCCGGACGCCCCGGCCGGGCTGGGACGTCCGCGCGGTGGTGCGCGCGACCGAGCGCGGCTACGTCGTCGGTCTCGACGCCGACCGGATCCAGGCGGCGATCGCGCGCGCCGCGCCGGACGCCGTCGAGGTTCGGATGCGGGTTCCGGTCGGCACCTTCCGGGCGCTCGGCGACCCGCTCTTCGACATCCGGGCCCGGCCGGGCTTCGTGCTGGAAGCGGAAGCGCGGGAGGCGGTCGAGGCCGCGTGCGGGCGGGCGCTCACCTTCGACGACGGGCGCGACCTCGGGCACGATGCCGGCTACGGCCTGCACCAGCTCGCGACCATCGCCTGGACCTCGGTCTCGACCGCGAAGTCGAACCCCAGCCCCGGCCGCGTCGTGCTCCTGGCTTTGCGCGACATCGTCGCCCGCTGGAGCCCCGGCGAGGTCGACCCGCCGGAGGCATTGGGCGCGCACGTGATCCTGGCCGACCACGCCCCGACCGCGGCCACCGATGCGCTGGAGGCGGTGATCGTCGTCGCCTCGGAATCGATCCAGTGCCAGACCCTCGCCGAGGCGATGGACAGCCTGGCGATCCTGCTCGGCCACGTCGCCGCGCCGACGGCCGACCGCCTCGCCGGCATCGCCCAGCGCTCGCTCTCCGCCCTCGGCGAGCACGTGCTGACCCGCGAGCTCGAAGCCGCCCTCGACGGCCTCGCCGCGGCGTTGGCCACGCGCGGCTTCGACGACGGCGCGG
>NZ_VRUV01000740.1:0-1721 GCF_008039455.1 Methylobacterium sp. WL116 | reverse complement strand
CCGGGCCCCGCCCCGCCCGGGCTGGAGCGGCGCGAGCGCCAGCGGCTCAGCCGCGGCGTGCTGGCGATCGAGGGCCGGATCGACCTGCACGGGCTCTATCAGGCCGAGGCGCACGCGGCCTTGGTCGGCTTCCTGATGCGGGCGCGCGCCGCCGGGCATGCGCGGGTGCTGGTCGTGACCGGCAAGGGCGGCGAGGACGCCTATGCCGAGCGCGGCGTGCTGCGCCGCTCGGTGCCGCACTGGCTGCGCGGCGCGGAGCTGCGCCCGATCGTGCTCGGCTTCGAGGAGGCCGCCCGCCACCACGGCGGCGCCGGCGCGCTCTACGTCCGCCTGCGGCGGCGCTGAAGGCGCGGGTTAACCCGAGCGGGCTAATCGGGTAGGCGACGCGCGGAAGCGTTCGGGACCGGACATCATGCACGACGTCGTACGCGAGATCGTTCTCGACACCGAGACCACCGGCATCGACCCCAAGACCGGCGACCGGCTGATCGAGGTCGGCGCGGTCGAGCTCCTGAACCACATCCCCACGGGCCGGACGTTCCACAAGTACTGCAACCCGCAGCGGGCGGTCTCGGAGGGCGCCTTCAAGGTGCACGGGCTGTCCGACACGTTCCTGTCCGACAAGCCGCTGTTCTCGGAGATCGCCGGCGCGCTGATCGAGTTCTGCGGCGACGCCCGGCTGGTGATCCACAACGCGCCGTTCGACGTCGGCTTCCTCAACATGGAATACGCCCGGCTCGGGGCCAAGGCGCCGCCGCCGATCGTCCTCGAGAGCGCGGTCGACACCCTGCCGATGGCCCGGCGCAAGCACCCCGGCGCGCCGGCCAACCTCGACGCCCTGTGCAGCCGCTACGGCATCGACACCAGCCGCCGCACCAAGCACGGGGCCCTGCTCGACGCGCAGATCCTGGCCGAGGTCTACATCGAGCTGCTCGGCGGCAAGCAGACCGGGTTCGATCTCGGCGCGACCGCGGTCGCCGACGCGGTGGTCGACCGCAGCGCCGAGAGCGTCGTGCGCACGGTCCGCACCGCCCGCGCCCGCCTGACCGACGCCGAGCGCGAGCGCCACGCCGCATTCCGCGCCGGCCTCGGCGCCAGCGCGATCTGGGCCGAGTACATCGGCGAGGATACCGCCGTCTGACGGCAGAGCCGCCCTCACGGGTTGGTGCATCGCATGAAGTCCATATTGCAATGCAATATGGCGCCCCCATATGCCATCCACACGGATGGTGACGGGATGGTCGCGATGATGGATGTGATGGCACGGCCGAAGCCCGCGCGGCCGGCGGCGCGGCAGCCCGAGAGCGAGAAGATCACGATCAACCTCGGGCATGTCGACCTCGGGCACGTCGATCTGCTCGTGGCCGAAGGGGTGTTCTCGAACCGCAGCGACTTCATCCGCACCGCGATCCGCAACCAGATCGAGCGGCATGCCGACGTGACGCGCCAGTCGATGGCGCGGCGTAGCGTCGAGCTCGGCCTGCGCCACATCGACCGCGCCAGCCTCGAGGCGGCCCGGGCCGAGGGACGGATGCTGGACATCCGCGTGCTCGGCCTCGCCACCATCGCCGACGACGTGACCCCCGACCTCGCCCGTGCGGCGATCGCCTCCCTCGACGTGCTCGGCAGCCTCCAGGCCAGCCCCGCCGTCCGCGCCGCGCTGGCCGACCGGCTGCGCTGAGGCGCTGCCGAGCCTCCGCTCCGAGCCTCCTGCCCCATTC